>JAEURB010000415.1 GCA_016788435.1 Anaerolineae bacterium
CCGGGCGGCACCTGCAGCACGAGCGCGGCCAGCGGTGCTTCCGGGCAGGTGGGCGGCGCGGCGGAGGTCTGGACGGCCAGCGATGTCCATGCCGGGAAATCAGCAGGCGACATATCAATCAACGCGCCTTCGCCCAGCAGCAGCGCCGAATAATTCAGCGGGTCGGGCGGGCGCACGAAAACCGCGCCGAACGTGTTGCTTTCCAGCGCCGTCGGCGGCGTTTGCAGCGCGTCAATTGCAGCGACCTCGATCAGCGAGCCGGGGACGGCCAGCGACGCGGCGACCGGCCCCTGCGGTTCGGCGCGCAGCACTTCCGGCGGCGACGTGCTGTTGCAAACATAGCCGGCCGGTTTGCCGAGGCAGACTTCAGTGGCGTGGATGTAGAGCGAGACCAGCGTTGTTCCACAGGCTGCCGGATCGTAGGTGGGTAAGGCGGTTGGTTCCGGCGTGGCGGTCGGCGGGGCGGCCGGGGGCAGCCCAATCGTCGCAATCGCGCCAACGGTCGGCACTGGCGTCGGCCCGTCCTGGGCGCGCGCGGGCCACGCGGCGGGCAGCAGCACAATGAGGGCGGCGAACAGAGCTGTCAGGTGGGCCAAATGGCGCATTGCGGGAACTCGAATCGGGCGAGCGAGGCGGAATTGTAGCAGGATGCGCCCGGCCCTGCCCATGAATGGCTGATGATAGGGCGTGACCTCACCCCCGGCCCCTCTCCGTACGCGGAGGGAGGAGAAAAATTGCGCTGCGAATGCCCCTCGCGGGGTCGGATTGGGGGTGAGGTTGCGGTTCAAACACAAAGATCTACCTCTGCCAGGAGAGGGGCTGGGGGTGAGGTTCGTTGCAGACGCAGGGCAGCCAGCAGGCAAGTTGGGCATGAGGCGGGGAAGCGGCGCGCCGGCGTGGTTGGACAGTGGCACAATTCGGCCTATGCTGGAGGCATATCTCATCTACCTCAGGAGTGAACCAGTCATGAGTAAGGTTTCCATCAGGGGGTTGCTGGCTTGCGCCGTGTTGCCGCTGGTCATCGGAGGAGCAGCGGTGCAGGCGCAGGATACCGCGCAGGAAATTGCGGCCGTGCAAAACGGCCTGCCGGTGCTGGTTGATTTCAGCGGCGCGACGCAGCCCATTCCCGCGCCGCTTGGCCGCGACATCTTCGATATGGCCTGGAGCACGGATGGTCAAATGCTGGCCCTCGTCGTCTATGACGAGAATTACAAGCCGAGCCTGTTCGTCACGGGGCCGGGCATGAGCGAAGCCGTCGCTCTCGACTCGGGCTATCTGGAAGCCGGTTTCGGCGCGGCCTTCACGCCGGACGGGAATATCCTCTACGCGGCCGAGGGCGTCTTCCCGGCTGACTTCAGCGGGCCGCCCATCGTCGAACTGCGCCAGATTGCGCCCGAAGCCGGCGCGCAGCCGGTCACGCTTGGCCAGTTCGAGCACGGCGTGGGCTGCGGCGGCGGGTCGCCCATCCCGGCCGACTGGCAGTTGTGGGGCGAGAGTGGCTTCGGCGGCAGCTATCTGACGCTGGAGTGGACGCCGCTGGGTATCGTCCACAGTACGTCGTGCAGCGGCGGCTCGGCCTCGATCCTCAACCCGGCGACGGGCGAAGATCGCCCGCTCGGCCCAGCGTTCGACCAGAATGACCCGATGGGCGCTGATCCGATTTCCCGCCTCACCGTCTCGCCGGATGGGACGAAGGCAGCGGGTGTGCGCCTCGTTTACTTGGATAATGAGGTCACGTCGTCGCTCGTGCTGATCGATCTGGCAAGCGGCGAAGTGACCGATGTGGCGACGGCCGGACAGCCCGATCAACTGCTGTGGGGCCGGGATGGCACCATCTACTACAGCACGCGCACGCCCAGCCGGGACATTGCGGCGGGGTTGCCTGCTAAGGATCGGGCCGCGCTGGCGGCGGCGATGGGCTATCCGAACGTCAGCGAGATGCCCGGCGTCCCCGCCTACACGGTTGAAATGCATCGCTTCGCCCCGTTCATGGGCGGTGATGACCTGTTTCTGAGCCTCGATGCCTACTCCGTGGGGCGAATGCGCCAGGCGTTTGATGGGACGCTCGTCTTCAGCGTTATCCCGAACCTCGATGCGTGGGCGCAGGCGATTGTCAGTGGCCAGTTAGACCTGACGGCCGATGCGACGGGCGATCAACAGCGGGCGCTGGTGCCTGTCAGCCTGTTCCAGCTTCCGGTTGGCCAGCCCGCGCCGCTGCTGGTGGGCGCGGGTCTGGAGCAGTTCGAGCTGCGGCCGGAGGCGGCGGCGGGATAACCCGGATACGAACCTCACCCCTTGCCCCTCTCCGCACGCGGAGAGGGGCGTTTACGGCGCCGTCGTTCTCCTTTCTCGTGAAAGCGGCTGAAGGTGTCCGACACGCGGCAAGCCTGCACCGTTCGATTATAGGACGGGCGCGTTAATTTCAGGCGACAGCAATGCCGTATTGTCAATTTCGTCCAGCGGGTCGTCGGCGAGCGACCCATAAGTCGAGTTGATGAAATCCACCCAATCCTGCCGGTCTGTGGTGGGGGCGGGGTCCGATCCGGTTTCCTGCTCAATCAACATACGCACGCGCTGTTGGGCAGCCTTATCCAGCCGGTGAAACTTCTCGATAATTTCCTGTTCAAGCGTCGCCATGATCGGTGTCCTCGCAACTGGCTTCACCTATTGTAAACGGTAGGGGCCCAAGTAATCACGTCTGCTCAAAGCATTGGGGGCGTGCTTGACCTGCCGTTCGGCGGTGGGGCTGAGCATGGCGGCGGGCTGTTGCAAAGTCAGGCACGAAGCCCAAACAAGGTGGCTTCAGCCCCTTGCTTGAGGCGGCAACGGGCTGAAGCTCGCTGTTGGGTTCCTCCTCTCCCACTGACTTTGCGATAGCCCTGCCCTCCTCATGCCCCGAACGGCCGCATTGCGCTATCATCTGGCCTCATCACAGACGCATGGTTGCAGACGGGGAGGCTGGTCATGTTGAATCCGCAGCGCACGATTGACGATCTCAAGCAGTTGCGCGCCCTCACCGGCGATGAGAACGGGGCGCAGCGCGTTGCTTTCACCGACACGTGGCTGAAGGCCCGCGCCTTCGAGCGCGAAAAACTAAGCGAACTGCCGGTGACCGTCGAGGTGGACGAGGCGGGCAACCAGTGGGCGACGCTGAAGGGCAAAAGCGACCGCGAAGTGTTGATCGGCGGCCATATTGACAGCGTGCCCAATGGCGGCTGGCTGGATGGCTGCCTCAATCTGCTGGCCGGCCTCGAAGTGCTGCGCCGGATCGCCGCCGAGGGTACGCCGCCCGTGACGGTGCGCCTGGTGGACTGGGCGGACGAGGAAGGCGCGCGCTTCGGCCGCAGTCTGTTCGGTTCGAGCGCCTGCTCGGGCACGATGAACCCGAATGACCTGCGCCATCTGAAGGACAAAGACGGCGTCAGCCTGATTGACGCGCTGGCCCGCGTGGACATTGACTTCGAGAAAATCAAGGACTCGCATCGCCAGATTCGCAACGCCAAAGCCTACCTCGAACTGCACATCGAACAGGGGCCGGTGCTGCTCAATATGGATTTGCCGCTGGGCGTCGTCATCGGCACGTTCGGCGTCGAACGCTGGTCGTGCAAAGTGACCGGGCAGGCGGCACATTCCGGCTCGACGCCGATGAACGTGCGCAAGGACGCGCTGCTGCCCGTCTCGCACCTCGATATCGGCCAGTACGAGATTGCGAAGCGGCATGGCGGCGTTTCGACCATCGGCAGCGTCATCACCAAACCCGGCATCGTCACCTCGGTGGTGGGCGAAGCGACCTTCACGCTCGACCAGCGCCACATGGAAGCGGGCAAGCTGGCTGCGATGTTTGCCGAAGCGCAGGAACTGGTCGCTACGGCTTCGGCCAATGCCAACGTGACGGCCGAATGGAACAAAATCTGGGACATCGCGCCGATTCCTTTCGACGCCACGCTGCAGGATTTCGCCGAGGAAGCCGTGCTGGAAGTGGCGGGCGTGTCGCACCGGCTGCCCAGCGGGCCGCTGCACGATGCGCCAGAGATGCAGCGCGCAGGTGTGCCGACGGTGATGCTGTTCGTACAAAGCCTGCTCGGTATCTCGCACAACAAGATCGAGGATACGAAGGAAGAACACATCGCCATGAGCGTGCAGGCGCTCGACAAGCTCGCCAGCCGGACGATGGCCTGGGTGGCCGCGCAATAGCCTGATTTTCCGGCATCTGAGAGAGGGCGCTGCACTGGCAACGCCCTCTCCGTTTTGCCTCGCGCTTAAATTGGGAGAACCGATGACGGACACTGTAGCAGCACCAGAAACTACGCCGGAAAACCCGCCCTCTGCGCCGTCCAGCGGCGCGTGGAGTATGCCGCTGCGCCTGTTCGGTATCGGCATGGCCTTCATCGTGCTGTTCGTGCTGGTCACGTTGTTCGTACCGGTCGCCAACATCATCCTGATGGGCTTCGTCTTCGCGTTCATCTTTCACGCTGCCGCGCGGGCGTTGGAACGGTTCATGCGCGGCTATCGCTTCGCCACCATCGTCATCTATCTGCTGGTGGCGCTGGTTGGCCTGGTGATTATCGCTTCGCTGGCATCAAGACTGGTCGGAGATGCGCGGACGCTGACCGGGGCCGTCGAGAACGCCGCGACCGCCATCCAGGCCGGGTCACCCGTGCAGGGCGTGCCGGAAGATGTGGCCAACCTGCTCAAGGACATGGGCTATTCGAGCGTGGCGCAGGCCTCGATGGATTTGCTTGAACGCCTGCTGAACAGCATATCGGCGGATCTGGCGTCCGTGATCGGCGCGGTCGGTGTCGTCACAGTGGCGCTGTTGTTCGCCTTCATGCTCCAGTTGACGCTGTATGGCAGCCGCAAGAGCGCGCTGTCGTGGGTGCCGAACCCGCACCGCCGTGATACGTGGCTGCTGCTGGCTAAAATGGATCAAACGTGGGCGGGCTACCTGATCGCCGGCGTCATTTTCTCCAGCGTATTGGCGGCACTTTCTTTCGTTCAGTACAACCTGATGAATGTGCCGTTTCCGCTGCTGCTCGGCATTCTTACCGGTATTCTCACGCTCATCCCCAGTGTGGGTGGCCTGATTTCGACCGTGCTGGTCTTCGTCGTCTGCATCGCGCTGGGCCCAACCACGCCGATGAACATGGATAACCTGACCTACGCGCTGGCGGTCGCAATTGTCAACGGCGTCCTCACGCAGGGAACGTATTACTTTGTCGGATTGCCGATCACCGGGCGCGGCGTGCGCCTGCCGATTGCCATCGTGCTGATCGGCAGCATGGCGGGTTTGGCGACCGGCAATCTGTTCTTCGCCTGGCTGACGGTGCCGATCATCGCCAGCCTGCGGATTGCCTTTGGCTATCTGATGTCCAAGTCGAATGGGGCCGATCCGTTCCCCGGCGATTCCCTGCCCGACGGCCCAAGTCATGGCTTCCTCAGCCAATTGCTGTGGCCGAGCATTCAGGGCAAGCAGGACAGCTAGCGTTCGGCGGGGAGCAGGCGGCGCGCCTCGTCGCGGTCGTCAAGGGCGGCGCGTTCGTCCCCACTGCGCTGCCAGGCTTCGGCGCGGCGCAGCAGCAGTTGGCCGCGCTCGTTGCGAATCACGTCGCTGTCAGTGACGGCCGCCAGCCGGGCCAGCGCGGCGTTGAAGGCAGTGACGGCCGCGGCGGGGTCATCGGCCAGCAGCGCGAACTCACCACGCCAGCGCAGCCAGACGGCCGTTTCAGGCAGCGTCTCCAGCACATCGAAGGCAAGCTCAAATTCGCCGCGCTCGTGCAGCGAGGTGAGCAGCAGCCCCGCCAGGTGCGGGTCTCCGGTGCGTTCGAAGGCATCGAACAGGGCTTCGTGGGCGGCGGTGTGCTCACCGAGGCGGCGCAGGGCGCGCACACGGGCGATTTCGTCCTCGGCGGTGCGCACACGCATGGCGGCCAGGTCATCGAGCGCGGCCCAGGCGGCATCGTCACCGGGCAGGCGCAGCAGCACGGCGGCGCGCAGGCGGCGGATATCGCCGTCGTCCGAGTGTTCACTCAAGTACGAGTCGAGGGCTTCGAGCGCGTCGGCCAGTTCACCGGCCAGCAGGAAGGCGTCGGCAAGTGCCAGGCGTGGGTCGGGCGAGTCCATCAGCGTCTACTTCGCCTCATACTCCAGCGCGGCGTGGAGGGCCAGAGCGGCGGGCGCGGCGAAGGCAATCAGCCGTTCGGGGTCACGCTCGGTGAAACGGCCCGGCGCGGCGTCCAGCAGCAGCAGGAAGCCGAGCAGCACGCCCTCGAAGAGCAGCGGCACGCCCACCTGTGCCCCGGCCCAGCCGAGGGCCGCGTGCACGGGCCAGCCTGTGTAGCGGCTGGTATCGGGCAGCAGCAGCGCCCGTTTCTGCTCGGTCATCCAGGCCAGCGGTGGCACCGACTTCACCACCGGCTGGAACGACTGCAGCGCATCGGCGCTGGTGCGCCCTTCGTAGCCGCGCGCTGCCGCGACATAGGCCGCGCCCTCGTTCACCATCAGCAGAATGGCGGCGTCGGAATGGACGTAGTTCTCGACCTCGATCAGGAGGCGTTCGAGGACGCTGTGCAGCGACAGCGAACGGGTGAGAACCGCCGCGCTTTCCATCACCTGCTTGTGCAATTCGCGCTGGGCGCGCGCTGCCGCCTCGATGCGGGCGCGCTTGCTCTGGTCAATCACAACCGCCAGCACCAGCGTATGCCCGTCCACTTCGACCGGGCCGGACAGCACCTTGACCGGCCGCGAATCGCCGTTGGCCAGGCGGTGGTGCGTGCTGAACAGGGTGGTCAGCGCGCCCGATAGCTCATCGCTGGCCCGCTCGACCGCTTCGAGATCTTTCAGCTTCATGCCGGTGAAGCGTTCGCGGGTGTAACCGTAGAGCGTGCAGGCGGCCGGATTGGCGTCCACGATGGCGGCGGTGGAGGGGTCAATCAGCAGCTTGGGGGCGTGGTGCTGCTCGAAGGACTGCGTCCAGCGCCGGGTGAGGGCCGTCGTGGTGGCCAGCGAACGGGCCGCCGCCAGCACGCGGGCCACCCGCCGCGACAGCACGACCGGGCTGACGGGCGCGGCCAGGTAGTCGGTCGCACCGGCGTCGAAGGCATCGCCAATCGTCTGCTCAGACTCGCGCAGCATCATCAGGATCGGCAGATCGGGGCGGCCCAGCCGCAGAGCGCGGCACAGCGCGTAGCCGCTGCGCCCCGGCAGCCGTTCGTGGATCAGCACCGCGTCGGGCGGGTGGGATCGGGCCATTTGCTGCGCCTGTTCGGCGGACGACGCCATATGCACGACGTAGCCCTCCAGCCGCAGAAGCTGCATGAGGGTCACCGCCTGATCCTGATCGGGATCGGCGAGGAGGAGATGCGGAGATGCGATGGCGGCCATGAACTCTGTCTGCCTGGAAGCGGCAAGCTGCACGATCTCTATTATCCTTCGGAATGGCTGAAGCGGGTACAAGAAAGCGTGAAGCGTTCGTGAATGGGGCGGGCATACCCTCGCGCTGAATCCGTCTCAGGCGGCTGAACGAATGCCCGCAATTTTGGAGATTGGAGTGTACTGTGGTCAACCGGCTGGGCACAACAGCGGCCGGTTCACGGGAGTGGGGACGAGCGCGGAGATGGCACGACTGCCGCCTCGAACTTCACCTTCACTCCTCTCCGCACGCGGAGAGGAGCAGGGGGTGAGGTTTGCTCCAGGCCGTGTCGTTACACCGCCGCTGTGCCAGGCGCGGCCACCACATCGCTGTCTTCAGGAAGGGCGACGGCGGGTTTCGGCTCATCCAGCAGCACCATCTCCGGGGTGGTAAGGCCGTACTGGTCGAAGAAGGCTTTTACGTCATCGGCCAGCAGTTCTTCGCGCTCCATAAGCAGCGCCACCAGCGCACGCACCATACCAGCGTGTTCGCGCAGCGCGCGGCGGGTATCATTCAGTACCTGCTGGTAGGCCTCCTCCATCGCCTGTGCCATCTCCGGCGTCATGTCGAACATCGCGCCGGCCAGCGTCAGGCGCATGCCCATCGCGCCTCCCAACGGGCCGAGCATCCCGGCGCGGGCCATCATGTTCAGCCAGAAGCGCACCTGCTGGAAATCGCCGCCTACACCGAGCGTTTGATTGGGCAGGCCGCAGAACTCGACTTCGGCCGCCTTGCCCGCCACATAGACGCACAGCAAATTGAAGTACTGGTCGCGCGTGCGCATCCCCTGATACGCCTCGTGAGCCGGGTAATGCGACACATGCCCGTATGACCCGCCCTGCCGGATGATGGTGATGCGGGCGATGCGGTGGTCGGGCAGGAACAGGCGCACCGCGACGGCATGGCCAGCTTCGTGGAAGGCGAGGCGTTCTCTGGCCTCATGGCTCATGTTCTTAATCGGCGCGCGCAGGCCCATTTCGTGTTCCGGCTTGGCGCGCTGGAAGTCAGCGTAGGTCATGTAGCGGCGGCCCTCGAACAGGGCATAGCGCAGCGTTTCGTTGAGCAGATACTTGATATCGGCCGGCGTATAGCCGGGGCATTCGCTGGCCAGCAGCGCAGATTCCATGCTCTCGTCGTGGGCCATCTTCGACAGGTAGTAGGCGAAGATATCGCGGCGGCCCTGTGCATCTGGCGCGTCAATGCGGATCTTCTTGTCAAAGCGGCCGGGGCGCAGCAGGGCGGGGTCAAGCGCCTGAATGCGGTTGGTCGCGCCAATCGTCAGCACGCGCTTGTGCGGCTTGGGCGGTTCGCGGCGCAGCACTGTGCGGTAGAACCATTTGTTCAGGCGGGCGCGCCAGCCGTGTTCCAGCGAGAAGCCGCTCATCTCGATCAGCATGGTCGAGAGCAGGCCCATGCTGCCGCCCATCCCGCCCATACCCCCGGTCTGGCCGCCGCCGACCGCCGCTACGCCGCCGCGTGAGCCGATGCTGTCAATCTCGTCGAGAAAGATGACGGCCGCGCCGTAATCCTTGGCCGCCTTACGCGCCTTGGCGTACATCCGGCCGACCTTAAGATTGCCGACGCCCATGAACATCGCCTGCAGCGAGGACGTATCCACGTAGTAGAAGGGGACGCCCGCCTCGGTGCTGATAGCCTGCGCCAGCCACGTTTTGCCGGTGCCGGGCGGGCCTTCGAGCAGCAGGCCGTTGAGCGGCTCG
>JAEURB010000431.1 GCA_016788435.1 Anaerolineae bacterium
GAGGAAGGCGCGACCGTGCTGATTTCGTATGCTGGTGAAATTCTGGAGAAGCGCGTGATTCCGCTGGCCGCCGAAATCGGCAGCGACTTCGTGATGCAGGCCGACGTGACGAAGGATGAAGACCTCGACGCCGTGTTCGATGCGGTGAGGGAGAAGTACGGGCGGATTGATGTCCTCGTACACTGTGTCGCCTTTGCTAAACGCGAAGACCTAGGCGGCCGCTTCATTGACATCTCGCGTGATGGCCTGGCGATGGCGGTGGACATCAGCGCCTACAGCCTGATCGCCATGGCCAAACGCGCCGAACCGCTGATGGGCGATGGCGGCAGCATCATGTCGCTCACCTACTACGCCGCCGAAAAGGTGATGCCCAAGTATCACGCCATGGCCGTCGCCAAGGCCGCGCTCGAAACTATCAGCCGCTATCTGGCGGCCGACCTCGGGCCGAAGGGTATCCGCGTCAACGCCATCAGCGCCGGGCCAATCAAGACGCTGGCAGCGGCGGGTGTCCCCGGCTTTCGGCTGATGCTCAAGTTCTCGGAGAAGACGTCGCCCCTGCGCGCGCTCGTTTCGCAGGAAGAAGTGGGCGATACGGCCGTCTTCCTCGGCAGCGACCTGAGCCGCAAGGTGACCGGCGAGACCATCCACATTGACGCCGGCTACCATATCCTCGGCATGACCGTCACCGACGAGGAAATCGGCCTGGCGAACGACTAGGGCGTTGAGATAGACGGTGGGGCAGGCACGCCACGCCTTGCCCATTCCCCCCAAACCTCACCCCGGCCCCTCCCCGCACGTGGAGAGGGGCCGGGGTGAGGTTGTTTTGGGTTGCCCTATCCCCGCCAGCGTGGACGTGCGCCCGTGCCCATGCTACCCTTTTCGTCTCATTTCAACGGTGAACGGGAGGGCGAACGATGAAGATCGCGCTGATCGGGTTCGGCAACGTCGGGCAGGGGCTGGCGCAGATTCTGCGCGACCGGGCGGGTTCGCTGGCGGCCGAACAGGATTTCCGGCCCGTACTGGTGGCCGTCGCGACCCGGTCGCGGGGGACGCTGGTCAATCCGAACGGTCTCGACCCGGCCGCCCTGCTGGACGCGATGGCCGCTGGAGGCCTTGACCACTACCCTATTGCGCCCGGCCTGGATCGCGGCTGGGACGCTGCCCGTATTGCCCGTGAACTGGACGCCGATGTGCTGGTCGAAGCCAGCCCGTCTGACCTGCAAACGGGCGGCCCGGCGCTCGGCCTGTGCCGTGCGGCATTCGCGGGCGGCAAGCATGTCGTCCTCGCCAACAAGGGGCCGGTCGCGGTGGCCTATGGCGAACTCATGGACGCGGCGCGCGCGGCGGGCAAACGCCTGCTGTTCGAGGCGACCGTGATGGCGGGCACGCCTTCCCTGCGGCTGGCGCTCGAAGCGCTGGCCGGGGCGGGAATCACGCGGGCGCGCGGCATCATCAACGGCACAACCAACTACATCCTCACGCAGATGGAAGACGGGATGAGCTTCGCTGATGCGCTGGCGCAGGCGCAGGCAATTGGCTATGCCGAAGCCGACCCCACCGCCGACGTGGACGGCTGGGACGCGGCGGGCAAGGCGCGCATTCTCTCGGCGGCGCTCTTTGGCAAGCCGCGCACGTTTGACGAGATGCGCGTCGAGGGAATCAGCAAGCTCACGCTGGACGATGTTACGGCGGCGCGCGCGGCGGGCGAACGCTGGAAGCTGATCGCCGACGTTACGCCGGATGGCCTGACCGTGGCCCCGGCCCGCGTGCCGCTGGCTCATCCGTTGGCGGGCGTGATGGGCGGCACCAACGCCATCACCTACACGACCGAACTACTGGGCGATGTGACGCTGGTGGGCGCGGGCGCGGGTGGCCTACAGACTGGCTTCGGCCTGCTCAGCGACCTGCTGGCGCTGCACCGGGGTCGCTAGCCGGCAAGAAAAATCAACCACAGAGGCACTGAGGACACAGAGCGGTTTGTTCAATCTCTCCGTGTCCCTCAGTGCCTCTGTGGTGTTTCTCTTTCGTCTTTTCCAGCCAGGCAACCCCTAGAACGAAATCTCGTCGTCGGCCGGGGGTACTTCGTCGTCATCCACCGCTTCGGCGTCGCGCCGCAGGCGCAGGACGTGTGCTTCGGCTACCACGTCGTCCAGCGATTCGTGCCCGGCCGGCATATGCGCCGCCGCATACGCCACCCAGTCGTCATAGTCACGGCGGGTGAGCAGCGACAGATCGTCCAGATCGAGCTGGTCGGCCACCGCAATCGCTTCTTCCTCGTCGCAGTCGAGCCATTCCATCACCGCGTGTAGTGGCGTGAAGAACATCTCGCGCGGGAAGCCCCACTCGATGAACAGGTCGTAGAGCGCGATAACAATGTCATCTTCGTGCGCCGGCAGCCCGAGATCGTTGATCAGGATCACGCTGCCGTCCTGGCAGAGATAGGCGACCATCCCCTCGCCGGTGAACATGATCGAGTCGAGCAACCGCTTGCTCAGCGCCACCTTCCACGCCGGGTAGGTGGCGTAGGCCGGGCCAGACTGCCGGTAATCCTCCAGCGCGGCGCGCACCGTCAGCAGCGCGTTGCTTTCCATCGGCAACTCCTTCCTAGCGGATCGTTGGATCACTGATCCAGACGTCGTTGGCGAAGAAGTTCTGCGACTCGATGACCACATTCGTGCTATAGCCGTAGGGCAGTTCATAGACGTTGAGGCCGTTGAACTGGCCGATTGGCGGCAGGAAGGCGGCCGTTTGCGTATTGAAGACTGTCAGCACTGGCTCGCAGGCGACCGCGTTCTGGGCGGGCTGCTGGCACAGTTCCAGCGTCACCTGCGCGCTGCGGGTTACCGGGTTGTCCTGCACATACGTCACGCGGACGTAATTCCACGACACGAGCTGCTTGGTCTCCTGCAGCTGGCCGGGGTTCGGCGTCGGGTGCGGCGTGGACGAGAAGAGCAGGTTTTCCAGCGGGCCGCTGCCGGTCGGCGTGGGCGTCGGGCCGGGGCCGTTACACCAGCGGGCATCGCAGAAGGCAATCGGGTCTATGCCTTCGAGCGTGGGCAGGCTGTTGAAAATGGTCTCTGGCAGCGTCGTAAAGCGGCGATCCAGATAGAGTGCGAAATCCTCGCCAGCCACGAACATCATGTTCGAGTCGCCGAAGTTGCGGTAAACGGCGCGGAACGGCGTGCCACCCGGCATGATGCCCATGTAGTCGAGGGCGGCCACATCGAGGTATGAGAAGGCGTAGTTCGAGGTGGCGTTGAAGCGGATTTCGGCCTCGACTTCATCCATGACCGGCGGATTTTCGACGACTGCATTAGCAGCCGCCTCTATTTGGGCGCAGTAATCGGGCGCAGCCGGGTCCAGGTCGCTGAAGGTGAGCTCGAAGTTCTGCTGGACCAGCGTCGCCAGTTGGTTGACGGCCGGTTCGCAGCGTTCCAGCGGGTTAGTACCCTGCCAGCCGGTCGGGCGAACGCCGAAACCGAGCGCAGCGTCGGTGAATAGTTCGACATCGTGGCGCAGCGCCAGGTAATTGGCGCCCGGCGTGGTAGATATCGTGCCGATCCAGCCGTCCGGGCGCTCACCCTGCCCGAATTCCAGGTCGGCCAGCGTCGTCAAATCAAGGAACAGGTCGCCCACAAAGCCGGGAGATGTCTCATCGCGGTTGCCCACGTAGCCGGCCGGGCGGGTGTTGAGGCCAAGCTGTTCGTCGGCCACCCGTTCCAGGTCGCCGCGCGTTAGCCCAAGCAATTCGTTGACGTTGACCAGCACGCCATCGGCATCGGGCGTACCGAACAGGAGATTGATCAGCTCGTCTTCCACTTCGGCGCGCAGCGAGTCGCAGTAATTAAGGGCGGACTCGGCCGTTTGCGGCACGATGCGGTAGAAGTTGCCCAGCACAAAGACCAGATTCTGGAGTGTGCGGTCGCAGGTGAAGATCGGGGCCGATCCGCGCCAGGTATCCGGGCGGGCGGTCGTGGCGAAAGCCTGCGTGGCCGCCATTTCGAGGTCGTGGCGCACATTGCGCACCAGCGCCGCCTGGCTGACGGTCGTCGCGCCCATCCAGCCATCGGGGCGCACCCCTGGGCCAAAGATGGCATCGGCCAGTAGTTCGGTGTCATACCACAAGTCAGGCGCGGCGTTCGCGGTCGTCATGTCGAAGTTGGCGCGCCAGCCGTCCGGGCGTGTTTCAACCCCGAAAGCGGTGCCGGCCAGCGTTTCGAGGTCAGAACGCACATCGAACATGAAATCCTGATCAACGATCAGGTCCAGCTGCGTCGCCTGATTCTGCTGCGCCAGTACGGGTATCACGAGAACCAGCGCCGCTATCAGAAGCACGCACGCCCGGAGGAGATGTGGCCGTCGCATAAGGCTGCCCCCTGCCATCCGCCGGCGCGCCAGCCCGGTGCCGTGCGCCGCTGCCATTCAAACCGAATCCCTACGCATTCATTATACCCATCCTTCAGCGCGCTCACACACGAAACGGACAATCAAGTTTCAATTCGTCCAACTTTCGCCTGTTTGACCGCGAAAACGGGTTAGAAATCCTGCCTCGCTAACAACAAGCGGCTTTGCCACATTCATTACATTATTTATTGCAATCCAGCCGCATTGCATCTATACTGGTCAGCTATCGGCAGTCACAGAATCCTTCAGGGAGGAGGGATCATGCGACGGCTCATCCTGGCGCTGGTGCTGGGCGTTTTCGCGTTCCTTGCAGCCTGCGCGCCGGAAACCAGTGGCATCAGCGTACAAGGCGTCGCGCTCAGTAACGATGACCTGATTCAGGGCCATGTGCTGTACGAAGCCTGGTGCGCGGGTTGCCACGGCAGCAAGGGCGAAGGGCAGTTCCCCGGCATCGGCGCGCTCGAACCCAGCCCGATCACCAACCGCATTGGCGCCCCACCCCACAATACGACCGGCCACACCTGGCATCACAGCGATGACCTGCTGGTGCGCTACGTCCTCGAAGGCGGCTTCACCGACCCGGCCAACTTCTACTTCATGCCGGGCTTCGGCTGGCGGCTGGGCGTAGACGACGCGCGGCGCATCGCTGGCTATATCAAGACGCTGTGGACGGACGACCAGCGGATGATGCAGGCGCGCACCACGCAGCAGGAAATGGAAATGATGGCCGGGCAGTAGACGCAAGTTGAAAGTTGAAAGTGGGCCGGAGCCCTGTGGTTATAGTTCGGCGAGGGAGAAGCGGAGAACATGAGCAAGACAGTACCACCCGCAAATCATAAGCGTTCTGGCTGGGTGATTCCGGCCATTATCGGTGCGGTGGTGATCGTGGCCGCCGTCGTGGTCGCCGTGCTGGCCCTCGGCAACCGCCCGCCTGAAACGCCGTACACGCCGGAAGTCACGGGCCGGCCGAGCGCAGTGATCGCCCAGGCAGTGGTGGATCACGGCGATGTGCAGATGGAGCAAACGGTCGAAAGCGCCTTCCTCATTCGCAATGTGGGCGACCAGCCGCTGGTTATCTTTGGCGAACCGCGTGTCGAGCTGGTACAGGGCTGCTGCCCGCCCCGCGCAATCGTGAGCGCGATGACCATACCGCCGGGGCAGGAAGCAGAAGTCAGCATGAGCTACACGATGCACGACATGATGGGTGGCCCCCACGAGTTCCGCGTTCACGTGCTCACCAACGACCCCAATCAGGCGGAACTCGTGCTCACGGCGCTCTCGAACTGG
>JAEURB010000434.1 GCA_016788435.1 Anaerolineae bacterium
GTAGTTGTTCAGGCTGCTCGTCGCAATCAGAAGCGCGAAATACAGCCCCAGACTGAGCAGGATCGCTGTTTTCAGCCACGCCTGCGCGCGGTCGTGGTTATGCTCGTGATTGTGCGGGTGGTCGTGGTGGTTGGTCGTCACGGGATTACCTCGAAACAAAGTTGAAAGCTGAGAGTGCAAAGTCAAGCGGGCAATGGTTTTTGACTTTCAACTCTTAACTCTCAACGTCTTTCAGAACGCCAGATTCAGATTAATCCACACGCCGGCCCAGAAGGTGAGCAGCATGGGGATGACGATCAGGAAAAGAACGGCCTTCGGCTTGTAGACGCCGAGGAACATCATCGTACTCTTGATGTCCACCATCGGGCCGAAGGTGAGGAAGGCCATGATCGAGCCCGGCGTGAACGTCCCCACGAACGACAGCGCCAGGAAGGCGTCCACCGTCGAGCAGACGCTGATGACGAAGGCCAGCAGTTGCAGCACCAGCACCGACAGCACCGGCCCGCTGCCCAGCGCCGTGAGCGTATCCTGCGGGATGAACGTTTGCATGGCGGCCGCGAGCGCCGAGCCGATCACCAGATAGCGGCCCATGTCGAAGAAGTCGCCGGTGGCGGCCGTCATGGCATGGCGCATTCCGTGCCCGAACGAGGGGCGGTGGATGACCGGCGTCAGCGGGATGATGTCGTCCGCGCTGGCCTCAGCCGAGCCACCCGCAACCGGAACGAGCGCGGCCACGTCCGGGCGGAGCGCATCTTTGGTGCGGGCGGCCACCGAGAAGAGCAGCCCCGTGATCAGCGCGACCGCCGCGGTAATCGCCACGCGGCCGATCAGCACTGGGCCGAAACCGAAGGCGGCATAGGTGCTGGCCAGCACAATGGGGTTGATGACCGGCGCGGCCAGCAGGAAGGCGACACCTACCGACAGCGGCAGCCCCTTGGTATAGAGCCGCCGCACAACCGGCACCACGCCGCACTCGCAGACCGGGAAGAAAATGCCCATCCCCGTGCCGAACAGCGTTGCCAGCACCGGATTGCGCGGCATCAGCCGGGCGATGTCTTCCGGCAGCACGAACGAGTCGATCAGGCCGCTGGTGATCGCGCCGAGCAGCAGGAAGGGCAGCGCCTCGATCAGGATGCCGAGGAAGCGCGTGCTGAAGATGGTGATCAACGTGGCGGGGTCGCGGCCCGAAGCCAGCAGCGCGCCCAGCGCGAACAGGCCGAGTACCGCTGCCAGACCGAACAGCAGCGCCGAACGCAGCGAATGAATGGTGTTTCCCCGCATAAGGGCGCGTAGATCTCACCTGTCTGCCGAAGCGCGCCATTGTAGCAGACCGCCTCCGGCCGGAAACGGGCGGCCACCCTGCGCCCTGAACGGCCACGTTCGCCCGTATTTTCCACCGCCTGCCCAACGGAACGGGCGCTCGCCCTGCCCAAAGGCCGGGAGCGCCCGTATACTGGCCGGCGTTCACCGGAATAGAGAAGCCCATCGCCATGCGTAAGCCGATTGCCGCCGCGCTCGCGGCTACCACCAGCCTCGGCCTGATTCTGATGCTCCAGGCCACTGCCGTCAGCGGGCAGGACATCTTCACGACCAATACCCCGCGCCCCGCGGCCTTTGCCACTAACACGCCCGACGCCACGCTGACACCCAGCCTCACCCCATCGGTGACGCCAACGCTGACGCCGAGCCTGACGCCGACGCCGTCACCGACTATCACCCCGTCGCCGACGCTCACGCCCTCACCCACCATCACGCCGATTGGGCCGTCCTACTACCCGGAAGGCATCAACACGCTCACCGGCCTGCCCTTTCCAAGCGACGAGGCGATGGCCCGGCGCAATCTGATCGTCAAGGTTTCGAACTTTCCGCCCATCGTGCGCCCGCAAAGCGGCCTCAACGAAGCAGATGTGGTGTATGAGTACGAGGTCGAAGGCGGCGTGACGCGCTTTGCCGCCATCTTCCGCAGCAACGCGCCGACGCATGTGGGCCCGGTACGCAGCGGCCGATTGATGGACCTCGAACTCGCGCCGATGTATCAGGCGCTGCTGGCCTATTCTGGCGCGAGTGAGCCGGTGCAGGACTTACTGCTCGGCCAGCCGTGGTCGCGCCAGATCATCTCGCCATCCATCGGCGATAACTGCCGCGAAGCCGGGTTCTGCCGCTTCCCGAACGAGGGCCTCGCCTTCGAGCATACGCTGTTCGTCAACACGCAAACGCTGTGGGACCGGGCGACGGCGCGCGGCGTCAACGAAGGCCGCCGGGCGCGTGGGTTCGCCTTCAACGAAACGCCAGACCCGAGCGGTATCCCCGCCAACGACGCCTACATCAACTGGTACGGCCAAACCGACGCCCGCTGGCAGTACGACCCCACCACGTCGCGCTATGTGCGCTTCACCGACGGCCTGCCGCACTACGACCGCGCCGACGGCGAGCAGTTGTGGGCCGATAATCTCGTCATCATCGAAGTGCCGCACGAGGAACGCCCGGACTTGTTCGAATCGGAGAGCAAGTCGGCCAGCCAGCAAATAAACCTGTGGGACAGCGGCCGGGCCTATGTGCTGCGCGACGGCGTGTACTACCAGGGCTATTGGCGGCGCGCCAACCGCGAGGAAGGTACGGCGCTGGAGCTGATTTACGGCGACAGCACGCCGATCAAGCTGGAGCCGGGCCGCACCTGGGTGACGGTTGTGCGCTGGCTGGGCGATGTGCGGTTGAGCGAGGAGCCGGCCG
>JAEURB010000462.1 GCA_016788435.1 Anaerolineae bacterium
CGCTGCGCGGCGGGTAAGCGCGCTGTATGTCATCCTGCAGGCTCGGCTATAATGGCGCGCATGAACGACTACCGTCTGGCGCGCATCGAGGCGCGCATCGCGAGTTTGGTCGAGGGCGCTTTCGCGCAGGTCTTTGGAAGCCCCGGCGGCCTGCAATCTGTCGCCACCCGGCTGTCCATCACGCTCGATGAGGCCGACCGTATGGCCGGTTCGTTGAGCAGCGGGCGGCGGTTCGTGGTTCGCATGGAGGGTTCGCAGCTCGAAGCACTCCGCGCCGCATGGCCCGACGTCGAAGACGGGCTAGCCCGCCAGCTTGCCGAACAACGGTCCTTGCGTAACCAGCCTGCGCTCCCGCTTCCTGTAATCGGGCTGGAAGCTGATGACACGCTGGCGGCGGGCGCGTTCGTGGTGCTGGCCGTCGAGCCGGAGACGAAACGCGATCCGACCGGCGTGCTTCCCCGCATCCAGATCCCGGCCTTCAACCTGCCCGCAGGCGCGGTTCTGCTCAACGGCTCCGACGAGATTCCACTCGCCAGCGCCGTGATCACCCTCGGCCGCTCTCCAGACTGCACCATCATCCTCCACGACCCGTACGTTTCGCGTATCCACGCCCAGATTCGTTTGAAAGGCGGCCGTTTCGTCGTCCTCGACGCCGGTGGCCAGTCGGGGACATTCGTGAACGGCGCTCTCATCCACGAGCATTGGCTCTATCCGGGTGACGTGATCCAGCTTGGGCGAACCATCTTCGTTTATCAGGATCAGCACCAGCCCGATATCTCCCAGGCGACGCAGCCCATAGAACCGATGGACTAAGACTGTGCAAGCCGCTGATATTCTTCTGTTCGCGCTGCGCCTCGCGTCGGCTCTGATCCTGCTGGGTGCGCTGGCCGCCGTCCTGTGGTTCCTGTGGAGGGACCTGCAAGGCGTCGCCGCGCCTGCCTCGCCGCGCCCGGCTAATCTGGGGCGGCTGGAAGTGCTGGCACAGCTTGATGGTGACCTGCACGGTACAGGTACTGGCTTCGACTTGCGGCCGGTCACACGCATCGGGCGCGGGCTGGTCAATACGGTGCAGATTGACGACACGTTCGTCAGTTCCGACCATGCTCTGCTCACCCTGCGCGATGGCCGCTGGTGGCTTGAGGATCAAAACAGCCGAAACGGCACCGTCCTCAACGGGCTACCCATCTCGCAGCCAACCCTCGTCACAGACGGCGATATCATCGAGATCGGCAGCCGCGCATTCCGGCTGGACCTCGCTCACTGAGCTGGCGAGGGCATTTTCTGGAGACAACGATGGAGCATACGGTCCGCATTGGCGTGATTGGCGGTTCAGGGCTGTACGCGATGCCCGAGCTCACTCACATCAAAACGCTCGAAGTGGACACGCCTTTTGGCGCGCCCAGCAGCTCGGTCGTGATCGGCGAACTGGGCGGCCAGCGCGTCGCCTTTCTCGCCCGCCACGGCCACGGCCACGTCTATACGCCTTCGACTGTGCCTTACCGCGCCAACATCTACGCCATGAAACAACTCGGCGTGCGCAAGCTGATCGCGGTTAATGCCTGCGGTTCGCTGCGCGAGGACTACGCGCCCGGTCACGTGGTCATCCCCGATCAGCTCTTTGACTACACGAAGGACGAGCGCGGGCGAACCTTCTTTGGCCCCGGCCTCGTCGCCCATGTCTCGGTCGCCGATCCCTTCTGCGCCAGCCTCGGCCAGCAGGCGGCCAGCGCGGTTCGGCAAGCCGGCGGTACTGCCCACGAGGGTGGTGTCTACGTCACCATCGAAGGGCCGCGCTTCAGCACGCGCGGCGAAAGCGAGATCTTCCGCACGCTTGGTTGCAGCATTGTGGGTATGACGACCTGCCCTGAGGCCTTTCTCGCCCGTGAAGCCGAAATGTGCTACACCACGATTTCGCACATCACCGACTACGACGTCTGGCATACCAGCGAAGCGCCGGTAACGGTGGAGATGGTCATGCAAACATTCCAACACAACCTGCGCGTCACCCAGCAAGCCGTGGTCAACCTTATTGCTTCACTCGATGCCGAAGCCGATTGCGCCTGCCAGCACGTGCTTGACCACGCCATCATGACCGCTCCACACGCCGTGGATGCCGGGATGATCGAGCGCCTGCGCCCGATTTTGGGCCGTCTTTACCCGAACGCATGACGCGCACCCTGCCCGCTCTGCCTTCCGTCATCGCCGCCCCGCGCCCGCTCACCATCGAGCGCGCGCTGCTGGTGCTTGGCGGCGCATTTCTGGCGGTCAACACGGCGGCGCTGGCCCTTCTGCGCAGCGGTGACTGGACGCCGTGGCTTACGCTGATCGTCTGGGTTGGCTGCGCGCTTATCGGTCAGCAGATGCTCACCCGTCATCTTCCTCAGCGCGACCCTCTGCTCTTTCCGCTTGCCATGTTTTTGTCCGGTTGGGGCTTGCTGGTCATTGACCGCCTCGCCCCGGATATGGCGAACCGGCAAACCGTTTGGCTGATGATCGGCGTCGCCGTGATGATCGCGGCCGTTCGAACGCGCCCCCTGCTCCATTGGCTGCGCCGCTACCGCTACACGCTGCTGCTCGCCAGCCTGCTGCTGTTAATCGCCACCATCCGCTTCGGCACGAATCCCTCCGGGGCGGAAGGCGCGCCGACGCTCTGGATCGGCTTTGCCGGCTTCTACGCGCAGCCCTCGGAACTGCTCAAGGTCATGCTGGTCGCCTTTCTGGCCAGCTACCTGTCGTCGCAAATTCCGTTGCTGCGAACCGGCGGGCATCGCGCCGTCTTCAATCCGCGCCTGCTCGGCCCGCTTTTCCTGATGTGGGGTGTTGCGGTCGTCGTGCTCGTTTGGCAGCGCGACCTGGGCACGGCGGTTCTCGTCTTCGCCGTCTTCATCCTCCTGCTTTACGTCGTCAGTGGCTTGCTATCGGTTCTTGTGGCCGGTGCGGCGCTGGTCGTGGTGGCCGGCGTGGTCGCCTATGCCGCCTTCGCGGTCGTGCAGTTGCGCGTGGATATCTGGCTCAATCCGTGGCCGGAATCATCGGGCCGCGCCTATCAAATCGTTCAGAGTCTGATGGCCTTCGCCGCGGGCGGCGTCACCGGCCAGGGCATCGGCCAAGGCGCGCCGGGCTTCATTCCGGTCGCTCACAGTGATTTCGTCTTTGCGGCGCTGGCCGAAGAATGGGGGCTGCTCGGCGTCGTTGTTGTGCTGTCGTTCATCGCCGCCTACGTGCTGCGCGCCCTGCGCGCCGGCATGGCCCGGCGCGACAGTCCGTTCCGCACCTTACTGGCGGTTGGGCTGGGACTGCTCATCGGCATGCAGGCGCTGCTGATCATGGGCGGCGTACTCAAGCTCGTCCCGCTCACCGGCGTCACGCTGCCATTTCTAAGCTACGGGGGCAGTTCACTGGTCACCTCGTTTCTGATCACCGGCCTGCTGCTGCGCGTGTCCGCGCCGGACGGGTAAGCAGCCATGTTGATGCAGCGCGAAATCAAGCGAGTGGCCGCCTTCCTGCTGGTCAGCTTCTTTGTGGTCGGGCTGGCCGCGGCCTACTGGACGGTGGCTGGGCCGGATGGCTTGCTTCAGCGCCACGACAACCCGAGGCGCGTACTGGCTGCGCAGGCAGTACATCGCGGCGATCTGCTCGACCGCAACGGTGTAACGCTGGCCGCCTCTGAACGCCAGGGCAGCACATTTTCCCGCGTCTATTCTGCCAGCGCCGGCCCCTCGGCGCTCGGCATCGTCGAGTCCGGCGTAGGTGTCTCTGGCCCCGAGGCCGCCTTCGATGCCCTGCTTCGCGGCGAACCGGCCGAACCGATCGCGCAAGCTGTACGCGGCTTTCTGCATCAGGCGCAGCAGGGCAGCGATGTGCAGCTTTCGCTGTCAAACGACGTTCAGCAATCGCTGTCTGACGCCATGAACGGTATCCCCGGGGCGGCCGTGGTCATCAGCCTGCCTGACGGTGAAATCCTCGGCATGGTCAGTCAGCCGGGCCTTGGCGCATCGGAAGCCACTCCGGAGGCCGGCGACGCGAACTCGGAACTGGTCAATCTGGCGCTCACCGGCCACTATCCGGTCGGGGGCGCGCTGCTGCCCGCCAGCCTGAGCGCCGCGCTGCTGCAAGGCGTAGACATCGTTCGAACCGAGTTCCCGGCCGGGGAATGCGCCGTCCGGTTGCCAGCCAGTCTCGTCATCTCGCTGCAGGACGCCTTCCTGTTCGGCTGTCCCGGCCCGTTTGCGGCGGCAACGGCCAATATCGCACCCGACGCGCTGGCCGCCACGCAGTCGTCATTTCTCGTCCAGCCGCCCGCAGCGGCGCTGAACGGACTAATGACCGGGTACGCGCTGGGCGCGACTGACTCAGGCGAACAGACGGCCAGCCCGCTGGCGCTGGCCCTGATGGCCGCCGCCATTGCCGAGGATGGCTCGGCCCCGGCCCCGCAGATCGGGGTCGGTTGGCGTGAGCCGGGCAGCGAGGATTGGACGTCGCTGGTCACCGCCAGCCCGCGTATTCCGGTTATCACCGCCACCACCGCCCGCCGCCTGCAAGACCTCATGCGCCAGGCGGTCGCCGAAGGCGCTGCCCAGAACGCGGGCCGCCCACGCCTTGACATTGGCGGCCTTGCGGCACTTGCTGGCACTGATGAGGAGCCGGTGTCGTGGTTCGTCGGCTTCACCAGCCTGCCGGGGGGAAAAGGCGCAGCGGTTGCCGTCGTCCTCGATGACAGCCGGGACACCGGCCTCGCGGCGGATACCGGTGGCGCGGCGCTCGAAGCGGCCGCGGCCGTTCTACAGGGAGAGGGCTAGCCCCCCGCCCACATCCGCTTGTTGAGGCCCAGCTTCTTGCGCCATTTAGCCGTCGTGCTGTTCATGTGTACAAAGTTCGAACTGTAACGCTGCACGGCCTGCCCGGTTTCGAGCGCCGTGATGAACTCGGCCGCCGTCGTAAACGGCGTCAGCCGCAGCGTCGCCTGCCCGTACTCCGGTTTGCTGTGCGCGTCCGAGCCAACCGTCCCGCGCAGGCCGCGCGCTTTGGCCAATGCCGCCGCCTTGTCGTTGTCCTCGTGATAGACGCAGCGCGAATTGAAGACCTCAATCGCGTCCACCTGGTCAATGATTCTCAGCAATTCAGCCTCTTCCCACGCGCCCTTTCGCAGCCGGTCGTACGGGTGCGATACGCTGATAGCTGCCCCCTGGTCGCGCAGGCGCTTGATCGTCTCTTCCGGCGTCAGGCGTGCCGGAATCGACTCGGTCATGAAGTAGCCGAGTAGTTCACCCTGCGTCGTCATAATCTCCTCGCCCACAATGACGAGTTCAGGGGCGATCTTGGCAACTGCCAGCGCGCCATCAGCCGTGTTATGGTCGGTGATGGCGATTTTATCCACGCCACGCGCCCGGCACTGCGCCATAATTCGCTCGAATGGCACGATGCAATCCTTCGACCAGTAGGTGTGACTGTGCAGTTCCACGTTCCAAAGCAAATCGGGCGGCATATCGGCGTCTCTCCTGCGCTTGTCGCCCGATTGTAACAGCGCCGGGCAGTGCCGGGAACGTTCTATGCTATAATCCCGCCGTGCGCCGGGCTGGTTACGGGGAAAGAGCCATCCGGGGCTGTGGGGGAACTCGATCACCAGCCTGTCCGGGGCGCCCGGAGCAAGATTCATGACCCAACCCAAAATCGAACGCGAAGCCCGTCTGGCAGCGCCCCCACGCCTGCTGATGTATATCCTGCTGTCTCTCCTGCTCGTCATCATCCTGGCTGTGGTGGGAGTCCTGATCTTCTTCGGCAGCGACCGCCGCTTGAGCGCGGTCATCCCCTTTGCCGGAATCGCCGGCTTCGTCCTGCCTCTTAGCATGATCCTGGCCGCCGTGCTGCTGCGCCACGACCTGCCCCGTCGCTTCTGGCTCTGGATCACGCTGTTCTGGGCCGTCGTCGCCATCGCCGGAGGAATCGGCGGGTTATTCCTCTACCGCGACGCCTTGCCGCCGCGCTACCAGGAACAGATGCTCACCTACGTGCCGGCGTTGCGCGCCCTGATGCCGCCGACACCCGAAGGCGGTGCTGTACCGACCGTCGCCGTGACGAGCGCCATTTCGCCCGATCAACTGCTGGCGATGCCGCTGCTGGCGGGTACGCCAACCAGCCAGGCCCCCGCACTGGTCGAGGTCACGCTGCCGCCCGAAGCCACCGCCACGCCCAGTCCATCGCCCACACCTGAAGCGACCCAGAGCGCGGCTGTCTCCACACCGCCGCCCACCATCGAGGCCGTCGTCTTCCCCACCACGCCGCCCGAACAGGCGCTGGCCGCCTCGCTTCCATCCGCTGCGCACATCTACGGATTGACATCGCAGATGCCGCAGGAATGGAACAACTGCGGCCCGGCCAACATCACCCAGGCGCTCAGCTTCTACGGCTGGCGGGAAGATCAGACATACGCCGCCAGTTACATCCGCCCGAACGAGGAAGACAAGAACGTCAGCCCCGGCGAGCTGGTCAATTTCGTTAACAACCAAACCGGTGTGCGTGCGTTGACCCGTATTGGCGGCGATTTGACGCTGCTCAAGGCGCTGCTGGCGGCCAATTTCCCGGTGATCGTCGAAACCACCTTCACGCCCGAAGGCTATGACTGGATCGGCCACTATCAAACGCTCGTCGGCTATGACGACGCGGCCGGCAACTTCTACGTCTACGATACCTATCTCGGTACGGGCGATGGCGGCGGCGTGCCGGAAGCCTATCAGCAGTTCGACAGTGACTGGCGGGCCTTCAATCGCGTGTACATCGTCGTCTACGAAGCGGCGCGCGAAGGTGTTGTCCAGCAGATTCTGGGCGACCGCGCCGACCTGACGCTGGCCGCCGAACACGCCCTCGACGTGGCGCGCACGGAAGCCCGCCAGGACCCGCAGAATCCGTTCACCTGGTTCAACATGGGTACAGCCCTTAACCGGCTTGGGCGCTACGAAGAGGCCGCCGCCGCTTTCGATCAGGCCATCGCCAAGCGCCTGCCCTTCCGTATGTTGTGGTATCAGTTCGGCCCCTTCGAAGCTTACTTCAATGCCGGCCGCTACTCCGACGTGCTGTCGCTGGCCCAGAACAATCTGGCCACTGGCGCTGACCTCGTTGAGGAAACGCACTACTGGATGGGCCGCGTTTACGAGGCGCAGGGTGACCGGGCGCAGGCTGCCGTGGCCTATCAGCGTGCCCTGACGAGAAATCCGCTTTACACCGCCGCCCGTGACGCCCTCGGACGGGTGAGCTAGCCTATGGCCCCCAGCACCGGCGCACCTTCCATCCGCGCCCACGTCGCGCGCTCCACCTTCATCGTCATGACCGCGTTCGCCGCCGCCAAGGGCATCAGCCTGATTCAGACGTGGATCATCGCGCGAACGTTCGGCATCAGCCCCGAATACGATGCCTTCGTCGCCGCCAACCGCCTGCCGGAGATCATCTTCAACCTGATCGCCGGCGGCGCGATTGCCTTCGCCTTCATCCCGGTCTTCACCGGCTTGCTGGCCCGCAATGAGACAAAACAGGCGTGGAAGACTGCCAGTCACGTCGCCAATACCATCTTCCTGCTCACGCTAATCGCCAGCGGCATCACATTCCTGCTGTCCGACTGGCTGGTGAGTTCGCTGATAGCACCCGGCTTCCCACCGGAAATCCAGGCGCTCACGACCGGCCTGATGCGCGTACTGCTTATCAGCACGCTCATCTTCTCGATCAGCGGCATCGTAATGGGCATCCTGCAAAGCCATAACCGCTTCCTTCTGCCCGCCCTCGCCCCGATCATGTATGACCTTGGCATACTGTTCGGCGTGCTGTTTTTGATCGAGCCGTTCGGCATTTACGGACTGGCGATTGGCGCGGTACTGGGCGCGGCGCTGCACCTGCTCGTTCAGATACCCGGTCTGTTCCAGGTGCGCGCCCGCTGGTTCGCTGAGTTCGGCTGGCGCGATGCAAACCTGCGCCAGGTCATCGTACTGATGATCCCGCGCATGGCCGACCTCGGCCTGATCAGCCTGAGCGCCATCATCACCACCAACATCCTGTCGCGGCTCGGCCCCGGCGCGACCAGCGCCTATGACTGGGGCTGGCGGCTGATGCAGATCCCCGAAACGCTGATCGGCACAGCAATGGGCACGGTCATCTTCCCCACGCTGGCCGCCTTCAGCTCGCTCGGCGACATAGCCGGCAAACGAACCGCCTTCTCCGGCTCGGTGCGCTTTATCCTCATCGGCACTATTCCATCGGCCATCTTCCTCATCGTCGCGGGCAAGCCGCTGCTCAGCCTGCTGCAAGGGGGAGCGTTCGATGATATGGCGGTAGACCTCGTCTACTCAACGCTCCAATTCTTTGCCCTCGGCATCGTCGTCCACTCGGTGCTGGAAGTCGTGGCGCGCAGTTTCTACGCCGATAAAGATACGCTCACGCCGCTGTGGGTGGCCTTTGGCGGCGCGGTCGTCAATATCGGTATCGCCCTGCTCTTCACCGGCGTGCTGACCGGCACGGCCAGCCCCGATCAGGTGGGGATGCTGGCGCTGGCGAATACGCTCGGCGTCACCTTCGAGGTGGTCCTGCTCAGCTATATGCTGCGCCGCCGCTGGCACGGCCTCGACGAGTCGCATATCGGCAAAACGGCGCTCAAGGCCCTCATCGCCAGCCTGATCATGGGCGCGGTCATCTTCGCGCTCGATGGTATCTGGGTCACGCTCGGCTTGACCGGCCGTGGCACGCTCTGGACGGTCATTCTGCTTGGCGTTACGCTGGCGGTCTCTGGCCTTGTCTTCCTCGTCGCGGCATGGCTCCTGCGTATCGAGGAGGTCAAGTCCTTCTTCGTTCAGGGTTTGCGCCGCCTTCGCCCGGCCCGCCGCGAGGCCCCGGCAGGCACACCGGCATGAACGACTCGCTGGAACTCCTCTGCCTCACCCTCGGCCCGGTCGAAACCAACGCCTATATTCTGGGCGATATGGCCACCGGCGAAGCTATCCTGATTGACCCGGTGGACGAGGCGGATACGCTGATCGAAGCGGCGGCGAACGCCGGGCTGACCATCGGCCTGATCGTCGCGACCCATACCCACTTCGACCATATTCTCGCCAGCGGCCCGCTGAAAGAAGAAACCGGCGCACCTTTTGTCGTCCATCACGAGGCCGTTCCCTTTCTGCACGGTCTGCCAGAACAAGGCCGCAAATACTTTGGCGCGCCGTTTCCGCCCGCCGCCGAACCTGACCGCCTGATCGTGGACGATTCCGAGTGGATCGAACTGGGCGCACTGCGCCTGCAGCCGCTCTACACACCCGGCCACGCCCCCGGCCACATCGCACTCTACATGCCGTCGCACCGCCTGGTCTTCAGCGGCGACGCCCTGTTCGCCGGTTCAGTCGGCCGCTGGGATTTACCGGGCGGTAATCAGCACGTGCTGCTCGGCTCAATCGTCAGCAAGCTGCTGCCGCTGGGCGATGACGTGCGCGTGCTGCCCGGTCACGGCGAACCCACGACTATCGGCATCGAACGCCGGGAAAATCCGTACCTGCAATGGTAGCCCCCGGCCCGCGCGTCCTCCTGATTTTTCTTGACGGAATCGGCCTGGGTGACGACGACCCGGCTATCAACCCCTTCGCTGCCGCCCATACGCCCGTGCTGGACTCGCTGGCAGGTGGCCAGCGCTGGCTGCGCACAACCGGGCGCGTAAACAGCGGGCGTGCGGCCTTCGCCCCGGCCGACCCACGCATGGGCGTTCCCGGCCGCCCGCAAAGCGCCAGTGGGCAGGCTGCCATTCTCACTGGCCGCAATGTACCCATGCTCATCGGCGAACACTACGGCCCACGCCCGAACCCGCCCATCCGCGCCATCATCAAGGAAGACAACCTGTTCAAGCAGGTCGTGGCGCGCGGCGAACCAGCGGCCCTGCTCGAAGCCTATCCGCCGCGTTTTCACGAGGCGCTGTCGAGAGGCAAGCGCATCCCCTCCAGTTATCAGGATGCCGCCCTTCAGGCAGGATTGACGCTCTTTGGCGAGGATGACGTGCAGAATGGCGATGCGCTGGCGGTGGACTGGACGGGCGCGGCCTGGCGCGAGCATCTCGGCTATACCAGCTCGCCGGTCTATTCACCGAACGAAGCCGGGCGGCGCATGGTTGAAATTGCCCGCCGCTACCGCTTCTCCTTCTTCTCTCACTGGCTCACCGACCAGTTCGGCCATCGCGGTACGCTGGCCGAGGGCGTGGCTCTGCTCGAATTGTTCGACGGCGTGATGGCTGGCGCGCTGGAAGCTTGGGATGATGATGACGGCCTGATCGTGATCACCAGTGATCACGGCAACCTCGAAGACCTCAGCCATACCAAACACACCGAAAACGATGTGCCGCTGGTCGTGATTGGTCATGGCGCAGCCGAATTCGCCGCCGGGGTAAACACGCTGGCCGACATCGCGTCTATGGTGAATGTCGCGCTGTTTGACGCACGACCTTGATTGCTCAGAACGGAACTTGCATGGCAGCAACACCCGAGCAAATGCGCGACACGCTCCGCCTGTGGGCCAGCGGCGTTTCGGTAGTCACCACCGCCAGCAGCACCCGGCGCGCCGGAATGACGGTCAGCGCCTTCAACTCACTGTCCATCGAGCCGCCCCTCGTGCTGGTCTGCCTGCACAAAGATGCCTCGACTTCGCAGCTCCTTCAGGAAACCAAGCATTTCGCCGTGTCCATACTCTCC
>JAEURB010000500.1 GCA_016788435.1 Anaerolineae bacterium
GGCCCATTCACATAGCTTGAGGGACTGCCATGAACATTTCGCTGCAAACCGGTGAACTGCTGCACACGCTCTCTGATTTCGCGGTTCTCGCCGCCTTCTCCGACATTCCGCTGCCGTCCGATGTTGCGGAGTTGTTCGTGGCGGAGGACTTCACGGCGGCGGCGGGTCAAACGCTGCTGCTCTATCCACGCGGCGTGGTGGCTGCGCGCCGCCTGCTGCTGGTAGGCATGGGATCGTCGTCGTCGGTGACGGCCGACACCTTCCGGCGCGCAGGGGCGCTGGCCGTTCAGCAAGCCCGCTCGGTGCAGGCATCAGCCCTGACGGCGGGTTATGAAGGCAGTATCGCGGTTCCGTTCCGGGATTCGGCACAGGCCTTTGTCGAAGGGCTGGAACTGGGCGGCTATCGTTTCCTGCGCTACCGCACCGGCCTCACCGCCGCGCAGACTTTCGACGTGACAGACGCAGTGCTGGTCGTTCGCCCCAAGAATGCGGCGGCTGTGCAGTCTGGAATCTCTGCCGGGCAGGCCATTTCGCGCGGCGTGAATTTCGCCCGCGATCTGGTCAACGAACCCGGCTCGGCGGTCACGCCGGCCCGGCTCGGTGAAGAGGCGCAGGCGCTCGGTGCTCGACTCGGCCTCGCGGTCACCGTTCTCGACAAGCCGGCGCTGATCGCACAGGGCTTCGGCGGCATTCTGGCCGTCGGGCAAGGCTCGGCCAACGAACCGCGCTTCATCGTGATGGAATACGGCAATCCGGGCACTGGCAAGCCGACCATCTGCCTGGTCGGCAAGGGTATCACCTTCGATTCGGGCGGCCTGTCTATCAAGCCGGCCGACGGCATGGAGAAGATGAAGAACGACATGGCTGGGTCGGCGGCGGTGTTCGGCCTGATGCAGACCGTGGCCGAACTGAAGCTGCCGCTGCACGTGGTCGGGCTGGTTTCATCAGCCGAGAACATGCCGAGCAGCACGGCTTACCGCCCAGGCGATATTCTGACTACCCTCAGCGGAAAGACCGTCGAGGTGCTGAACACCGACGCCGAAGGGCGCATCGCGCTGTCGGACGCGCTTTTCTACGCGCAGCGCTACCACCCGGAAGCCATCATCGAGCTTTCGACGCTGACCGGCGCGATGGTCATCGCGCTCGGCTCGCAGACGACTGGCGTGATGGGCACGAATGAGGCGCTGGTGGAGGCCATCCGCAGCGCAGGCGAAGCCACCAGCGAACGGGTGTGGCCGCTGCCGCTGTGGCCGGAGTACTTCGACATGATCAAGAGCGAGGTGGCCGACATCAAGAATATTGGCGGCCGCCCGGCGGGTTCGATCACGGCGGGCGCGTTCCTCGCCTCGTTCACCGGAGACTACCCGTTCGCCCACCTCGACATCGCTGGCACGGCCTTCCTCGACAAGGCGTCCAAGCCGTATGAAGCGGCTGGTGCAACGGGAGTGGGCGTACGTTTGTTGACCGAGTACCTGAGGAAGCTGGCGTAGCAGTAACACAGAGTACGCACAAGACGGGAGGACCACATGGCAGCAGAGGCAAGTCATCCGGAACAGAAGGGTTTTCTGGGTGTCATCGAACGGATTGGCAACAAGGTTCCCCACCCGGTCATGTTGTTTCTGTAC
The DNA here is from genome assembly GCA_016788435.1 of Anaerolineae bacterium. GTDB lineage: Bacteria > Chloroflexota > Anaerolineae > Aggregatilineales > Phototrophicaceae > Flexifilum. The sequence continues at coordinate 1,626 of JAEURB010000500.1, forward strand.
CTGATGATCGGTGTCGTTGTATTGTCGCATGTCATGTACCTGGCCGGCGTGAACGTGACCGAACAGATCGCGACGCCGGTGCCAACCGAGAGCGTGCCAAACTTTTATGAGGACACGGTACAGCCGTCGGAAGTCATTCCACAGAACGCCTACGACACCGAGTACGTGATCAGCGAGCAGACCATCGCGATCCGAAGCTTGCTGACCACAGAAGGCGTCCGCTTCATCTTCACCTCATTCGTGCCGAACTTCGCCGGATTCGGCGTCGTGGCGGTCGTGCTCGTCGCCATGATGGGCGCTGGCGTGGCCGAAGAGTCGGGATTATTCAACGCGCTGATTCGCAAACTGGTCGCCGTCACGCCGGGTTGGGCCATCACGTATGTCATCATCTTCGTCGGCGTGCTGTCGAGCGTGGCGACCGATGCGGGCTACCTGATCCTGGTTCCGTTGGGCGCAGCAGCGTTCCTCAGCCTGGGACGCCACCCGCTGGCCGGCCTCGCGGCGGCCTTCGGCGGCGTCGGCGCGATCTTCGCGGTTAATATCCTGATCGCGCCGATTGACGCCATGCTCACCGAGGTCACCAATGAGGCCATCGCGCTTGGAGGCGGCCAGCCGATTACAGTGGTCGCCAACTGGTTCTTCATGGTTGCCTCGACGTTCATCATCAGCCTGGTCGCCACCATCATCACGACACGAATCGTTGAACCGCGCCTCGGCAAATACGTCCCTGAAGGGGCGAGCGACCAGCCCGCGGAAGCCAGCAATGAAGCCCCCGAGGGGGAGGGGCGCGGCCTGCGCTACGCTGGTTTGGCCGTGCTGGCCTTCTTCGCGCTCATCGCCGTGCTGCTGGTTCCGGAAGGCGCACCGCTGCGCGACCCGATCACGGGTGGCATTATCGGCAACACGCCGTTCATGGACAGCCTGCTTTTTATCATCATGCTGGCCTTTCTGATTTCCGGCATCGCCTTCGGCATTGGCGCGAAGACGATCCACAGCAGCGCCGACGTGATCAAGGGCGTCACCAAAACGTTCGCCGGGCTGGCAGGTATGATTTTCATGCTGCTGATGATCAGCCAGTTCATCGCCTACTTCAACTACAGCCAACTTCCCCAGGTGATCGCGGTGACACTGGCGGGCGGGCTGGAAGCAGCAAATCTTGGCCCAATCCCGCTGCTGATCGGCCTGATCCTCGTGATTGTGCTGCTCGACATCATCATGCCCGGTTCACTGCCCAAGTGGGCCATCTTCGCACCGATTTTTGTGCCGCTGTTCATGCGCCTCGGCGTCGCGCCGCAAACGGTATTGGCCGCCTATCGCGTTGGCGACTCGCCGATGAACATCGTCACGCCACTGATGGTGTATTTACCGTTCATGGTGGCGGTGGCGCAGCGCTACGACAAAAAGGCCGGCATCGGCAGTATCATCGCCCTCATGCTGCCCTACACGGTCATCATCCTGATCGCGTGGGTCATCCTGTTCATCGCGTGGTTCCTGCTCGGCCTGCCGCTCGGCCCCGGTTATCCGGTTGGCATGTAGGCGGCCGCGCTTGCTTGACAAGATGCAATAGTCAACACCCCCGGTGCGTACCTG
>JAEURB010000210.1 GCA_016788435.1 Anaerolineae bacterium
CCCTCACGGCTCCAGCCACGACGGTAAATCGCACGGGATGCCCAGGTTGATGGCGAAGTCGCTGCGGTTGTTGGCCGTTACCTCGATGATTGGAATCCAGCGTTCGGTGGGGGTGGTGAGAATGACCGCGCTGGGGACGCCATTGACGGCCACCGGCGCAGTACCCGTGCCCTGCTGCCCGCTGGGCGAATTGCGCATCTCCCACGTGAACGGCACGGGATACGGATTGGGGTTGCGGATACGCCAGCGGCGGCTGGTGGCCGGGTCATCCGAGCACATCGCCGTCACGCGCAGGCGCTGGAAGGCGGCGGGGGTGGGGGTGGGTGAGGGAGTGGGGGTTGGGGACGGCGTATAAGTTGGCGTCGGAGTGGGCGTCACGACGACTGGCGAGGTGACGACCACTTGCCGGACCATTGAGACGTTTTCGCCAAGCCCGCTCGTCACCTCCTGTGTAGCGCCGCTGGCTGTGTCCAGCCCCCATACACTTCGTGTCCCGCGCCCGACGATACACTCACCGGTCGGATCGACCGTGTAGAACAGCGTGTGTTCATCCTCCCATGATGCCTCACAGACTTCTGAGGGTGTCGATTCTTGTCCGATAATGATAATGCGCTGCCCCGTCGCTAGATCAATCACTTCGAGAAAACCACTATAGGCAGCACCGTTTGCATATGTGAGCAAACCGATTGATCTACCATCGGGTGACATCGAAGACGAATCAAGAAAGTCATCCTGGATTGTTTGCTCGTATAGTGTTGCAACGTCATTTGGTGCCGGCAAATACAGGATGCGTCTGTTAGAACGACTTCCCCAATCCTCCCCACCACCGACCGAGTCCACAGTAAGATAAACATCGGCCGCAAATGGGCTGGGATGCACCCCTACGGTCCTTACACCACGCTCATCGGGGTGAAGGGAATTTAACCCACCACTGATCTCAGCGCGAATGTTCCCTGTCAGATCGACGGAGTAGAGATATTCGTTGGATGTCTCTCCACCGCCGACGCACCCAACGATGTAATAAATGCGCTGACTCGGCTCCGACCAGGTTGGATGACACACAGATGCGGCAGAGTCTGTCAAAGTCAGCCCGGATACGTTCGTCAGCATTCGCGAGTCCGCTCCGTCACGACGAACGGAGTAGATTTCCTGGCTTATGGGCGAGCAAGTGCCGCAACGACCAACGTAGAACAAACCCGAACTGTCCGGCAGCCAACTGAAACTGTGATCTCTAAACTCTGGTACAGTGGTAATCTGGCTGAGCACTTGCGTATTCAAATCATACACATAGTCATCAAACGGCGGCTCCGGGCTTGCTGCCGTCAGCAAGATTGCAGTGCTGTCCGGAGACCATACTGGCACCAATTCTGCTGAAATCGGAATCTGTTGGAGTGCGCTTGTCGCAAGGCTGTAAAGGAACAAAGCCCACTCTCCTGCGCGCTGCGCGGTGAACGCGAGTTGGCTTCCATCCAGCGATACGGTCAAACTTGAGGGGTTTTCGAGGTACCACAATTCTTCATCGATCGGCTCGCCAACGCGGAACTCCGGCAGGCTCGTGACCAGAGTCTGCTCACCCACTGTGTCGACTTCGTAAATCTGAATGCTATCCCCTGTTAGCGTGGCAACCAGCACAGCTCCGCCGTCTGCATACGCTGTACCACTCACATGTGCAATTAAGCACAGAAGTAAGAAGCCAAGAGCCAACATTGGCCACTTTAACGCAGGGTGTCCAGACATAATCACTCAACCTCCACACTTGGTATTTGAATAGCACGGTATGGATCAGGATCATCGCCCGTTGCCACCAGACGGTTCGTTATGGAACAGAGAAGTGATCCCGGTGAATAGCTGTAGACGACATTCACTAAATGAACGTGGAGATTATCTGGATCTGTATAGCCGTAAGCGCCATAGTCCCCAAGATTAGCGCCGGATGCGACATAGGAGTATGGGCGGGCGTTGCCCGGTGTCGCGATGTCCGGCCCCACATGAGTGTACTGGTACTCCCATACCTCGGAACCTTCAACAGATCGGATAAAGTAGACACCTGACGCAGGAAAATAGCCGCAGAAGGTGCCGCTTTCGACTGCATATACTGGCTCCTGGACGCTCCCATCTTCTGTAGTCGTCTGCAGATCCGTGCCACAGTGCTGGTCATCAATTCTTCCCAACCAGGATGGGCATGCTGGCGGTCTGGGACATGACAGGTTATTGCAGCCACCCGTAGTGCTGCCGAACTTGTTCAATACCTGTACTTCGTACTGATGGGTCCCGTCTTCATTGCAGCCGAAGATCCAGTTACAGGAGATTGCCGGCCGGCAGTCTACAAATTGGCTCTCAGTACACACGGGCAGGTCCGTTTCTACCATCAGAAGCTGCTCGACCTTTACGCCTGAGAATTGGCCGTCCTCATCGAAACACGGATTGCCTTCCGCGCCCATCCCCAATCCCTCGAAGACAATATTCCTCGCCAAATTCCGCACCCTCACCCAGCGATCGCCCTCCACAACCTGGCCCGCGTCATCTAGATAACGGATTTGCACGAACTGCTGATTCAGGTGCACGGCAACTACCACAACGTACTGCCAAACGTTCAACTGCACCCGCCCCAGGGTTTCTTGAATGGCCGTTTCCGATAAGTCACCATTCGAATACTGAGCAATTTCGGCTGCCTCAAGCACACGCCGATCCAGGTTGCTGTCCCAATTCAGCAAGCGCGTCAGGCATTCCGTTTCCGGATCATAGGGTGGTGTCGGTTCCGGCGTCGGCGTCACCGTCGAAGGGATGCAGTACTCGCCTCCCGCCCCAAACGCCATGACCGCATTCGGCTCACAAAGCGGGGCGATGACCGGGTTCCAGGCCATCGCATTGACGCCCCACCCCGTATCCTCTGAGACAAGCATGCGCTCCCCACTGTCCGCTGCAATCAGGGTGATGTATCCGTCATACAGCGCGAGCCATGCCTCGTCCGGCGACCATGTCAGCGAAGACCCCGGGATCTCCGTCAGCACCCGTATCCCGCAATCCGAACACGGCTGGCTCAAGTCGAGGATGACCAGTTCTTCCACCCCTGTATTGACGTTGTGGCGCATCGAGGCCAACTGCGCGCCGCTGCTACCCCAAACCGTATCGTCGCTATAGGAATACCCGGTGTTATTGGTCACCTCGGTGATCGTTCCGGAGTCCAGATCCAGCACCCGAATCTGCTCGGTACAGCCGCAGTCCACTGGTTGCATGAAGGCGGCCTTGTCGGCGTCAGGAGACCAGATTACGCGAGAAATCCAACCGGTGATCGTCACCGGTTCCCGCACAGTGGCGTTTGGCCCCAGGGGGATAGAAATGAAGCTCGTTTGATCGGCTATCTGATCGTAGCGGTTAGTGACGAGTGCTTTACCGTCTGAAGACCACGCCGGGCAACCCAGCAAGGTGTTATCAGCGGCCAGCGCGACCCGTTGCGGTGCGGACTGGCCATCTGTCTGTACGATGTAAATCGTCGTTCGGCGATACGAGTAGCCATCAGGAGTGACATACGAGCCATCCCGCGCGGTGGACAGGAACGCGATCCGGCTTCCATCCGGCGACCAGACCGGACAGCTATCGTAGGCCGTGTAATCCGCACTAGAAACGGTCGTCAGCCGGATGGTGCTGCCACTGGCCGGATTGAAAATGCTGAACCCGTAGTTGTCAGGCGTTCCCACCACCAGCCATTGACCGTCCGCCGACCACGGTTTTACGCCGGCCAGCGACATGGGTGATTGGTCGTAGGAGGTGACCGTTCCATCCAGCCCGGCAATCGTCAGGAAGTCATAGATGTACTGGTCGTTTCCCTGCATGACGGCGCGACCAACCGTGTAGGCCAGTGAACTGGTGATGCGCCCGGCCACGCTTTCCGAAGCGGCGGCATAAGCCATCGGTGCGGCCCGCGCAGCAGCAGGCTGAACGGTCTCGCCCTCACCAGCCCACACGCTCAAGTCATCCATCAGGAAGCCGGAGCCGATGCTGCGCCGCCCGCCGAGCGTCACGAACCCGGCAGGCAGCGGTGGATCGTCCACGAACGTGATTAGTTCCGCGCCGTCGAGGAAGACGCGCACCCCATCACCCGCTGCCGACAGCCGGAGCGTGCGCCACTGGCCGGCAATCGGGCCGAGGAACATCTGGCTCACTTCCTGCTCATTGCGGTACAGGCGCAAGAACCCGGCTTCTTCGAAGGTGGCCGTGTAGCCGCCCGCTTCGCTCTGGCGCAACCCAAATGAGGCAATACCATTCCCCAGCCGCAACCGCATCTGTATAGCTGCATCGTGCAGCACAGATTGGGTGAACTGCGCCGAACCTCCGAACGAGCGCGGGCCAAAGGCGCGATTCCCGTTTGCCACCTGCGGCCCCCAGGAATTGTCGAACAGCCAACCTACCGGGGCTGTCCCCTGCTCGAAATCCCCGCTGCTGAGGAGCAGCCAGTTCGGTTCGAGCGGCAGCGGGGTTTCCGAGGCGGTGGGCGTGATGGTGGGCGCTTCGGCGGTGGCCTCCGCCGTGAGTTCGGGCGTAATCTCAACCGTCGCTTCAACCGTTACTGCGGCAGGCGGCGTTGGTTCACTGGTGGCTTCGGCGGTGGGCGCTTCGGTGGCGGTGGCGGTGGCAGTGCTGGTTTCCGTGGGCGGCACGAGCGTGGGGACGATTATTTCAGTCGGTGACGGGGGGGGGTAATGTTGCAGTTGCCGTCTCGCTTGCCGTTGGCGTAGGGGTTGGCGCTTCAGGTTCAGGCGTCGTTTCCTGTGCCAGGGCGAGGCCGGTCAACGTAACGAGCAGCAAGCACAGCAGCAACAATCCGCGACGCATGAGCGCCCTCCGGCCAATTCATCACCAAACTCATTACGATTGAGTATTTACCCACCTTCTACTTGTTGTCAAGCAAGTAACAGAATACTTTTCAGGATGCTGCGTTTAGACCCGAAAATCGCGTGGCGAAACAAAACAGGCGGCCCATCTCAGGGCCGCCTGCATCCTTCTGGTTGCGATTCCTGCTAGCCTAGCACTCGCTGTAGCCGCAGCTCAGGCACTTACGGCAGGCGTCCACGCGCACGAGCGAGACGGTTTGGCAGCTTGGGCACATCTCCGCGCCGCGAATGGCCCCGGCCGGCGTGAAGTGGCCGTTGCCCGCCTTGCCGTTCGAGCTGCTGTGGCCGTTCTGCTCCGCTGCGGGCTGACCCGGTGGTGTGCTGGGGGCGGGCGGCTGCGGCTCGACGGCGGGCGCAATGTCCTGCACATCATCCGCCTCGGCCGGGCCACTTTCATAGGCGCCGCCGAACAGGGAAAGCTGCTGCGCCTTCTCGTCCGGGAAGAAGTGGTCGAGCAGCGCGCCAGCTACCGCGTCCGGCAGGCTCAGCACACGGTTCGGCCCCATACCGAATGAGCGCGCCCCACCGATGTCCTTGAGCTGATCGATCACCAGCTTGAGCATCTGCTTGCGGTTCTGCGGCGCGGTCGTGCGCAGTTGCAGCGAGATCATGCGGCCCAGGCCCTCGGCGTCAGCCTGCAGGTCGCTGCCCGCCTTGCCCGGCGCGGTGATGAACACCTCGAACGGATTGCCGAGGTCGTCGCTGTTCATCGTGATATAGGCCGTCCCGTAGGGCGTCCGCATGTTACTGGTGACGCCGCTCAGCTTCTTCGGGCGCGGATAGACGTGATACGGCGTCGCCACCTGTTCGACCGGAGCGGCCGGTTCGTCCTTCTTGAGGGCGGCCATTTCATCCTCGGCCCGCTCGTCGCCCTTCAGCATCAGCACCTGTTCGTCGCGGCTGCCATCGCGGTAGACCGTGCCGCCCTTGCAGCCAAGCTCATACATGTATTCGTACAGTTCGCGCGTTTGCTCGATGGTGTAGTTGTTGGGCAGGTTGGCCGTCTTCGAGATCGAGGAGTCCACCCAGCGCTGAATGGCAGCCTGCACGCGCACATGCTCGGTCGGGCTGAGGTCCATCGCCGTCACGAAGAAATCGGGCAGCTCACTTTGGCCGGGGTGCGCCTCACGCCATTCCTGCACCAGCGGCACCTGCTCCTCGTGCAGCCCCAGGCGGCTCTTGCGGTAGTAAATCCACGAGAAGAACGGCTCGATGCCGGTGCTGGTATTGACCATCGTGCCGGTCGTGCCGGTGGGAGCCTGCGTCAGCAGCGTGACGTTGCGGATGCCGTTCTGGCGCACCTTCTGGCGCACATCCTCCGGCATACTCTGCATGAAGCCGCTTTGCAGGAACTTCTCGGCGTCGAACTGCGGGAACGCGCCCTTCTCGGCCGCCAGTTCGACCGAAGTTTCGTAGCTGGCGCGGGCGATGAAGCCGTACAGCTTGTCAATCAGCGCCACCGATTCGTCGCTGCCGTAGCGCACGCCCAAGCGAATGAGCAGTTCGGCCAGACCCATGTTGTTGAGTCCGACACGGCGCTCGCCCAACTGCTGCTGGCGGTTCTCGTCGAAGAAGTACGGCGTGCTGTCAATCACGTCATCGAGGAAGCGCGTGGCGTAGCGCACTGCCCGGTCGAGGTCATCCCACGCCACATCGTTGCGCGCCTCATCGTAGAACTTCGCCAGGTTGATCGCGCCGAGGTTGCAGACTCCGAATCCCGGCAGACCCTGTTCGCCGCAGTCCAGCGAGACGTAACCGTTCGTCACCCACGTGATCGTGTTCGGCTCGAACACGTCGTAGACCTCTTCTTGGCGGCCAGTGTCTTCCACCGACACCACCGAGGCCAGCCACGACGCGCCGTTGAAATGCCAGTTTTCGGCGGCATCCTTCAACCGCGCCGCCTTGTCCGGGTTACTCAGGCCAATCTCACTGTAGAAGCGTGCGATACCCTCGTTCATGATCACGAGGTCATATTTCACGCCCGTGCCTGCCATCGAACGGCCATCATACTGGAGATCGAGATCGCGCTCCGTATGATAGATGCGTCCGTGAATGCCGAACTGCAGCAACAGCAAGCGCACCTGCTGCGCCAGTTTTTCCGACGAAGTGGTGAAGCGCAGCAGCGGATTGTCGCGCTTGAGCGAGACGTTGCCATCTGTGCTGAACAGGCCATCGAGCACGCCGGCGAGGAACTCGCGGTCAAGCGACATTAGCGCATCGGGGATGTATTTCTGCGGTGCGTGCAGGTTCAACGGAACGCCGATCTTTGCCAGCAGAGTGCCTAGCTTGTATGGATATAGACGAAGCGCCTGGTGAGTCACCACCGTGCCATCGCCGACCGGGAAGTCCTTGGCAGATCGGTTCAGGGTGGAATGCACGCCCATGTCTTCGAGGTGTCCCTGCACGACCTCCAGCCATGCCTGCTCGCGCACGCCAAAGGCAATCGAGCACACATAGGCATAGCTGTTTCTGCTCTTCATCTTACGGAGCGAGCCATCACCCAGTACTGTGCCGACCATCAGGCCGAGGCGGCGATCATGGATGTCCGCTACGTTGAGATGGCGCTTTTCAATGTAGCGGATTGCTTCTTCCGGCAAGCGGCGTGGCGAGTTGAACGCCTCGTTCGGCATGACCAGCACCTTGTCACCGGTCTGTAGATTCTGCGCGGCCACCCACTCGTATTTCTTACCACGTACGACCTTCAGCTTGTGGTCGGCGGTGCATTCCAGCGATCCTCCGTCTGAGAATTCGACCCGGAATATCTTCTGGATACCGTTGTTGTAGATCTTCTCAATTGGATGCAGACCAGCCGGGGTGCGAATCTTCATGCCCACCTGCAAATTGCGGGCTTGCATATAACCGTTCTCGGTGGAAACCAGCGTCTCCCCGGTCACACACGGGTTAGTTGCGATAATAGGCGCGAAGTACCACGAGTTGCTTTCCTTGTTGTAGCGTTCGCGGAAGAAGACGCCCGGCTCGGCGCTCGTCCACGCGCTTTCGATGATCGCGTTCCATACCTCGCGCGCTTTGACCGTGCGGTAGACCTGCGTTGCGCCGCCGTTGGCGATCCACTGTTCGACGTTGCCGTCCCAATCGGCGTCGTAGTTCGGCGCGTGGGTGTCAGGGAACATGAGCTCCCAGTCAGCGTCGGCCTTCACCGCGTCCATCAGCCGGTCACTGACGCCGACGCTGATGTTGGCGTTGGTGATTTTGCCGGCCGTGCGCTTGCTGTTGATGAAGTCGAAGACGTCCGGGTGCCAGTCATCGAGGATGAGCATCAAGGCGCCTCTCCTGGAGCCACCCTGCTCGATCAGGCCGGTGACGAAGCTGTAGAGCGCGCCCCACGACACCGCGCCGCTCGAACGGCCGTTGACGCCCTTCACGTAGCTGTGGCGCGGGCGCAGGCTGGAGATGTTGATACCCACGCCGCCGCCCCGGCTCATGATTTCGGTCATCTGGCTGAGCGTGTCAATGATCCCCCGGCGCGAATCGCGGGGGGATGGCACCACATAGCAGTTTGAAACAACCACGCCCGCCGAGACGAATGAGTGATCCTCAGCAACTTCGATGTCCATGACCATGCCGCTGTAATCCTCAACGGCGATATCATCTACCCGCACCCAGCGCAGTTGGTCGTACTCAAAATACTGCTTGACATCCTTGCTGAACGGAGGAGCAATGCGGTCAAACAGCGCCGTAAACAGCGGGTCACATTCATTCGCTGTCGCCGAGATGCGGTAGGCAGGTACGCGCCCCAGCCGATGCGTGTTTTCCTTGATGGAGAACAGGTAGCCCAGGCGCAGGAGCAATTGATGAACCTGTGTGGCCAGTGTGCGGTTGGACAGCACAATGCCAAGCGAATTGCCAGATGTGTAGCCATCGGCGCTGAACAGCCCTCGCAACAGCGCGGTCGTCAAGTTCCCGGGCATGTGCATGAGGTCGGTAGGGATGCGCTTGCCGTAACTATATGTGCCGAACAGAGCCTTGAAGAACTCGCCCACCGGCATCGAATTGACCCACAGATCATACCAGCGGGTGGTGCTGCTCAGCTTGAGCGAAGCTGCGACGCCCAGCTTTTCCTCGACCAGCGACGCGACGTGTTCGGCCTCTGCGACCTCATCGAGCGCAAACACGATCTTGATGCCCGACGGAATGTCCGTGCCCGTTCGATGGGTGACACATCCGTCGCCTAGCCAACGCCCGAACAGATAACAGAGGTCCTCATCCAGCGTGAGGTCGTCCTGCACACTGCGATACGCGCCATGAGCCGCCGGCCGGACGACTTTACCGCCGGTCACACCGTACATCTCGCCGAGATAATCGGAAACGCGAATCGATTCAGGAGGACACTCTTCACTGTCAAAGGCGACGGCGACATAATCGCCAGCCTGCACCTCTTTCGCGGGAATCCACGTTGGCTCCTGTACCAAGCGCAGACCATCTCGCGATTTATGTTTAGCGTTGACCCAAGCAGAGCGAATGATGTGAATCTTGTGATCGCCAGTCACGCGCAGATCATCGAAACCCAGCTTCCTGGGCTTCAGAATGTACAGCTTGTCTTCGGTTTCGCGTTCGAACTTCTGCAGCACCGGGCGCAATCGGTTCCGGTGAGTGACGACCAGATCGCCCACCTTGACCTCAGCAATTGGCTTATAGCCATCGAGGGTCAGGATTTCCTGCTCAGGCGGCATACAATTATAGAATGTAAGCTGCTGCTCGGTACCCGCCGCCGCCAGAATACGGCCGGCCGGCACGAACTTGAAGTCCTCGAGCAGCCAGTTGAAACGCCCGGCCCACTCCTCGCGCAGCTCATCGGTTTTTTCGGCTGCCGCGATACCGCGCGCCACGCGCTCCATCATCTGGCCGGGGTCGGTTTCAATCGGCTTGTCCACGTGCTCGATATCACGCTCGACCACGTCGCCATCGAGCAGCTCAATCGTCACCGTCGGCAGGTCGAGCGCGGTAATCCGGCCGATTTCGCGCTGGCCGGTTTCCGGATTGACGACCACGATCACGGTGTCGCCAACGGCCAGCGTTGAACGGGTGACATCTTTCAGGGCATAACGATCCAGAAAAATCTTGTAGCCCAGCTCGTGCAGGCGGTTATGGGGCTTGATCATCTGCGCCATGGGCGTCACTCCTCGAAGCACCAACGGGTGAATGAACAAAACGGCCACTTTGGCTCACGCGCAAATGAAACACCGTCTGTGCGCCGCGCGAAGCACGGTGCGTAAACCGTCCGGGTTGTGGGCTTTTTCCTGGCGTTCGGGGGCCGGAAAGCACGATTGGGGACGGCACAGCGCGGTTGAAAACGCGTGTGTCAAAGGGGAGCTTTCATACTCCAAACTGTATCAAATCCAAGGGGTTCTGTCTACAAACCTTGGGCCTCAGAATGCTTAAAGTTTCGCGTTGCGGAGGCCCAGTTTTCCCCCTGAAAACCACGTATCCCACAATGATCGGCATGGCAGCCGGGCGGCCGAAACGGAAAGGGCGCAGCGGTTGGCCACGCCCCGTTCAGCACTGTTTTCGCGCCGCCGGTCACTCGTCTCTGAGTGGGCAGCGAACACCAATCTGCCGCTTATTTCCGCTTGCGCAGGAACGTCGGAATATCGAGATCCGGGTTGTCATCATACGTGCGCGGCTGCGGCTTGGGCGCAGGGGCGGGCTGCTGCGGCTCTTCCGGCTGGCTGGCCGGGGGTGGAGGCGGCGCGGCGTACTGCGACTGTGGCCGGGCGGATGACTGAGGCGCTGGAGACGAAGCCTGGCGCGGCTGCTGCACAGGCTGACGCAGCACCGACTGCATCACATCGGGGCGGCGGGCGACACGGCTCTGCTCGAAGCCGGTGGCGATGACCGTCACACGGACTTCGTCACCCATCGTCTCGTCAATCTGCGCGCCGAAGATGAGGTTGACTTCGGGGTGCGCGCTTTCCTTGATGATGCCAGCCGCTTCGTTGACCTCGAACAGGCTGAGGTCAGCGCCACCGGTCACGTTGAACAGGATGCCGCGCGCGCCGTCAATCGTCACGTCGAGCAGGCGGCTGCTGATGGCGTCCTCGGCAGCGCGGCGGGCGCGATCGTCGCCATTGGCGCGGCCCACGGCCATCAGGGCCGCCCCACCCTCGCTCATCACCGCCCGCACGTCGGCGAAGTCGAGGTTGATGAGCGCAGGTACGGTAATCAGCTCAGAAATTCCCTGAATGCCCTGGCGCAGCACATCATCGGCCAGCGAGAACGCTTGCTGCAGGCTGGCGCGCTTGTCGGCGATCTGAAGCAGCCGGTCGTTAGGGATGACGATCAGAGTATCCACCTGGCTCTTGAGCGCCTCGATGCCGGCCTCGGCCGACTGCGAGCGCTTGTGGCCCTCGAAGGTGAATGGCTTGGTGACGACGCCAATCGTGAGCGCGCCCAGTTCCTTGGCGATCTGCGCCACGACCGGCGACGCGCCGGTACCCGTGCCGCCACCCATACCACCAGCGATGAACACCATATCGGCGCCGCGCAGCACTTCGTACAGCTCGTCGGCACTTTCTTCGGCGGCCTTGCGCCCGATTTCCGGATTGCCGCCCGCGCCCAAGCCGCGCGTCAGCTTGTCGCCGATGCGCACGCGCGTCTTCGACTTCGAAAGCATCAGGGCTTGATTGTCGGTGTTGATGGCGATGAACTCGACACCGCCCAAGCCTTCGGAAATCATGCGATTGACAGCATTACTGCCACCGCCACCGATACCAACAACCTTGATCTGTGCGAAGTTTTCACCAGGTGTAAGCATATCCATGGGCGCTGCCCCCCAAACCATACCCGCCCTTACGAACGGTCCAAGTTAATCGCCGGATGAGTTTCCCTAATTGTAATCAGAACGTTATCCCGCGCAACAATTCAGAATGTCTTAAAAATCCCGCTAAATCCAAACCTTGAGCGACACAAGTCTTAACCTTGAGGGGAAACGACCCGAAGTCATAAGTTTGAGTCGCGTAAAAAACTCGTGAGTCTAGTCATCGTCGCCCGGAAGGAAGCGCCGGAAGAAGCCACCAAACAGGCCGCCGAAACCGCCCGAGCGCCCATTGCCATTCTGCGCGGCGGGCTGCACGCCCACCGAGTCCAATTGCAGGCCCAGCCGCAGCAGGCCGATGCTGGTGCTGTAGGCGGGCGTTCGCAGCGAGTCCGCCATGCCGGTCACGCGGTCGGGCCGCGCCAGCCGTACCGGGCAATCGAGCGAGCGTGCGGCGATCTCCTTGATGCCGGGAAGCTGGCTGCCCCCGCCGGTGATGACCGCGCCCGCGCGCAGCACGTCGTCCAGCCCGGAATGCTTGATTTCTTTGCGCACATGGTCGAATAATTCCTTCGTGCGCTCCTCGATCACCATCGCGAGCTCACGGCGGTGAAACTCGGTCGGGATGCCCTCGCCAAACGGCTGCACGACGAAGGTATCGGTTTCGCTCACCTCGCGCTCGACCGCGTGGCCGTGCTGCAGCTTGACGGCCTCGGCCACCTCGAATGGCACATGCACCAGATGGGTGATGTCGTTAGTGATCAGGTCGCCGCCGATGGGTACGACCGACACGAACCAGGGCACGCCTTCGCAGTAGATGGCGAGGTCGCTGGTGCCGCCGCCGATATCAATCACCACCACGCCCATATCGCGCTCGGTTTCGGTCAGCACGCAGTCACCGGCCGCCAGCGCGTTGAGGATGAAGCGATCCGGATAGATGCCAGCGGCGCGGACGGCCTGTTCAAGGTTGGAGACGACGGTGCTGAGAGTCGTGATGACGCACACCTCGACATCCAGCCGGAAGCCGAACATGCCGAGCGGGCTGCGGATCGAATGATCATCAATGGCGAAGCTGCGCGGAATGACGGCGACGATTTCGTGGGTATGTGGCACAGCGATGGTGCGCGCGCTGTCGAGGGCCTTCTCCATATCCTCGGCGCGAATGCCGCGATTGGGAACCAGCCCCACCGTCCCCCGGCTGCTGGTGGATTTCACCTGGCTGCCGGCCAGGCTGACGAAGGCCCGGCTGATATCGTAGCCGCTGGAGCGTTCGGCTTTATGCACGGCCGCGCCAATCGCCTGCGACAACTGCGCGATGTCGGTGACGACACCGCGCTTCATGCCGCGGCTCGGCTCGACGCCCACGCCGACCACGTACACGTCGTCAGCGCGGACTTCGCCCACGATAGCGGCTACCTTCGTCGTGCCAACGTCAATTCCGACGACCAGATCGCCCATCTGCGACCCTTGTCCCTATGTGCTCGAATACCAGGGCCGATGCGGATTGATCAGGTAGATCGAGCGCGGCGAAATGCCCCGATCCTGCAAATCCCCGATCAACGCCTCGTAGACCTGTACCTTCTGATCCATATCATTACCTGTGCCCAGCCAAACCGTCCAGCCGCGCGGGTCGGTGAAGCCCAGGCCATTGGTGGGATGGTAACGCAGCACCCGCACATCGGGAAGCAGCGCGCCCAACTGAATGGCGCTGTTGACCACCTTCTGGTCCACTTCGCCAGCGGCCGGCCCCTGCGAAAGATCATCCACGACCACTCGCATCAGGTCACGGCTTTCGTCGCGCAGGCGCATCACGCGGCCGGCGACATCCACCCAAACCTGCACGCCCGCCTGATCCCAGATCAGGGCTGGCTGGCGTTCCTGAACATCAATCGTCACGAGCGGGCTGCTCCAGCCCACCGTCACCCGCGCGTCGGCCAGGCTGGGCGAGCGCAGCAAATTCTCGCGCACCACGGCCGGGTCAATCCAGAAGACATGTTCTCCGGCCACATCTGCCAGCGCGAACACCTCGTTGGGCGTCATCGTTTCCGCGCCGTTGACGCCGATGGTACGCACGAAGAACGCGCCGGACGAAAGAAAGATCGCCAGTACGACGATCAGGCTGGCCGCGATCAGACCGCTGAACAGCCGCCAGCTGATACCCCAGCCCCGCTCATTGACCTGCTGAAGCGGCGCGCGCGCGGCTTCCGGCCCGCTGGCGGGCGTTCGCAGCAGCGCAGGCTCGCGCATCTGCCCCGTCTCGCGCTGTTGGCGGGCGGCGCGTCGCTCGGCGCGGCTTTCTCTCGGCTGCGAGGTCATCGGGCTGGATGGTCCATCGGGCGTGGTTAGCGGAATCCAGCGCGCTGCGGCCCCCGGCGGCGCACCGGATCATCTGTTCATGATACCATGCCGGGGCGCGCCCTGCGATAAGCGTTCGTGGAAATTGTATGAATTTTCAGCATTGAATCGGGAGAACAAGCTGTTAGCTGGCGACTGATTTCACCACGCGCCCATACGCTCGATCTCGGTTTCAAGCCGGAAGCCGGTCGCAGCCAGCACCGCCGCCTGCACCTGATCAATCAGGGCGTTGTAGTCGCTGGCGGTCGCGCCGCCCCGGTTGATGAAGAAGTTGGCATGAACCGGCGAAACCTGCGCCCCGCCCACCGTCAGGCCCTTCAGCCCGCACGACTCGATCAGGCGGCCCGCATAGTCGCCCGGCGGGTTCTTGAAAATGCTGCCCAGGCTGGCGCCGGGTGGCTGCGTGCGTTTGCGGTAGGCCACCACCTCGTCAATCCGCGCAGCGCTGGCGGCGGGGTCGCCGGGCTGAAGGCGGAAAGTGGCGGCCAGCACGAGGAAGCGGCGATCCAACTGAGCTTTGAGCGCCGATGTACGGTAACCATAGGCCAGATCGCCCACCCGCAGAGTCCGCCGCCCATGCCTGGCATCCAGCACATCCGCGGAAACGAGGCAACCCGCGATATCGCCGCCGTGCGCCCCGGCATTGTTGACGACCGAACCGCCGACTGTGCCGGGGATGCTGGCCGCCCATTCGAGGCCCGCCAGCCCGGACGCCGCGCACTTGCGGGCCAGCTTCGACAGGCCATGACCGGCGCTCACCGTCACGATTTCAGCATTGAACGAAACCGCCGTGACGGCGTTGATGACCACCAGCCCGCGTACGCCGGCATCGCTGATCAGCACATTGGCGCCGCCGCCCAGCACTGTCAGCGGAAACCCGGCAGCCCAGGCCGCGCTCACCACGGCCTCCAGTTCCTCGACCGACTCCTGCGCGATGTACAGCCAGTCCGCCGGGCCGCCCAGCCGGACAGCCGTGTGGCGAGCGAGCGGTTCGTCCGTCCGCAGGCGTTCCGGGTGCGGGATGGTGAAGGGTAGCGGCGCTATCAAATCTCACCCCTCCGGGTGTGCTTTCCGATAGGCCTCCACCGCTTCATCCAGCGTACGGAAAAACAGGTGGTCGCCCAGTTTACTGAACAACTCGTACTTCTTCAGCCGGTCCTTGACCGGGCCTTTCATCTCGGCGAAGCTCAGTTCGATGCCAGCCCGCTGCAGGTCGTCATCCAACTGCGAGAGCGTATCGGCAGCGGTGATGTCCACGTCCGTCACCGGCTCGGCGGAGATCACGATCCATTTCACGGGTGTGGGGGCGCTACCGATGGCTTCGCGTACCTGTTCATAGAAGAGATCGGCGTTGGCGAAGAACAGAGGGGCCGTCCAGCGATAGAGCAGCAGCCCCGGAATCTGCACAGCCTTGGGGTGGCGGCTCACGTCCACGTAGCCCGCGATGCCCTCTTCACGGCCCAGTACCGCATCATACGGCCGCCACGCCCGCCAGATGAAATCGAACAAGGCCAGAAGGATGGCGATGCCGATACCCTGAATGACGCCAGTCAGCGCCACGCCCAGGAAGCAGACGATGGAAAAGACGAACTCCGCCCGCCGCAGGTGATACAGCCTCACCACGCCCTGAATATCCACCAGCGAGATACAGGCGGCGATGACCACCGCGCCGAGGGCGGCGTTGGGCAGGTTTTGCAGCAGCGCGGGTGCGAAGACCAGCAGCGCCGCCACGGTCAGCGCCCCGACCACGCCGGTGAGCTGCGTTTTTGCCCCGGCCTGCTCGGCAACTGGCGTGCGCGAGGAACTGCTGCTGATCGAGAAGCCCTGAAACAAGCCGGAAGCGACGTTGGCTGCGCCGAGCGCGACGATCTCCTGATTCTGATCCACCTGATAGCCGCCGCGCAGAGCAAACGTGCGCGACAGTACGCTGGTATCGGCGAATGAAACCAGCGTAATGGCCACCGCGCCCATCAGCAGCATCCCCATATCGTCGAGCGAGACGCGCGGCACTTCGAAGGAAGGCAGCCCCTGCGGCAGCGGCCCGACGACCGATACGCCGGCCACGACAGCCAGGTTCAACGCACCCACCACCACCGTCGCGCCAATGACGGCCACCAGCACACCTGGCACCTTGGGCAGGAAGCGTTTGAACAGCAGAATGACGGCGAGGCAGGCGAGGCCGATGGCCAATGTGACGGGGTTGGTAAGCCCCTGCGCCACACCCTGCACGAGGCTGGCCGCCTCCTGAATCAGCCCGGTTCCACTGGACGAGAAGCCGAGGATTTTGGGCAGTTGGCCGACCAGCACCGTCAGGGCGATGCCGTTCAGATAGCCAATGCGAATCGGTTTCGAGAGCAGGTCGGTGATGAAGCCGAAATGAGCCAGCCCGGCCAAGATACACAACGCGCCAGTGAGCAGCGCCAGCATCCCGGCCAGTGCGACGAGCGTATCCGGGTTGCCGGCAGCCAGCGGCACGATCGTTGCCGCGATGATGGCCGCCAGCGACGAATCCGGCCCAAGCACGAGAATGCGGCTTGGCCCGAAAATGGCGTAAGCGAGCAGGGGAAAGATGGTGGCATACAAGCCATTGATGGCTGGCAGCCCGGCTGCTTCGGCGTAGCCCATTCCCACCGGCACGAGGATGGCGGCCAGCACCAGCCCGGCCGCAAGATCGCGCGGCAGCCAGGCACGCTGGTAGGTGCGCAGGGCGGGGATGGCCGGTATCCAGCGGCCAATCCCGTGAGGGCGCTCGATGCGCGCGAAAGGGTTGACGGGCGCGACAGTGCTTTGATCGGTCACAAGTGGATCTCCTGCCGCAGCGGACTTGCCTCACTAACGAAGCCGAAGCCGCCGCCACGACCCACTAATGGCGGCCGACCCATCCATTATGACGAACAAGGAGATTGGTGGAAAGAGGGGTGCGTTACATCGGCCCGGCGAACACATGCTCGCCCGCCAGCAGGCGCTTGAACAGCGCATTGAAATGGCGGCGCGGCAGTGGTGTGGGGATGAACCCGTCGAAGCCCGCACCCGCCAGTTGATCGGATGAGGGGGCTTCCGGCCCGATGGCGATCACCAGCACCTGGGCGAAGTTCTGATCGGCTTTGATTGCGGCGGCGGTGGTGAAGGCATCGCCCTCGGCCAAATCAAGCGCCATCAGCACGACCTCAGGGCGCGGATCCATTTGACGCATCTGTTCCAGCACCCCGTCGCCGGTCGTATTGCGCTTGAAGGGCAGCTTCAGGTCGCGCAGCAACGACGAGACCACGATCAGGTTATGCGGATCACTTTCGACGAACAGGGTCACGGGCTTTCTTGCTGCCATTCTTTTACTCATGACATGGAATCTGAGGCGGGCCGAACGCCCGCCTCAGAAGATTAATGCATGCCTATTTCTGGTTGTCCACGCGCTGGCGAAGCTCTTTGAGTTCCTCGCCCAACTGCTTGACGGCGGTTTGGGTCGCTTCGCTGCTGCGTTCGGCCGCATCGGTCACCGTTTGCGAAATCAGGCGGCGCGTTTCGTCACCGCTGCGCGGCGCGAGCAGCAGCATGAGCAGCGATCCGGCGGCAATGCCGAGCAGCGAAACGATGGCGACGATGAGCAAACGCTCTCGCATCGCGCGCTGCTGCGATTCTTTGCTGTAGTAGATTCGATCATGCATAGGTGGCCAGCCTTTCACATTCAAACCGGACAGCACCAGACGTGCAATATCATCCTTAATTAAAACGGAGTTTGCGGCTCACGTCAATTACGGATTCAGGGATTCTCAGCTATTTTTCATGGAGTGGGGGTCGTGACCTGAGAACTTCAGCCGTAAGTGGCCAACTCTGCGCAGCGCACCCCCGCAACGTTCGCCACACTGGAAGGGCGCAGGAAGCACAGCCAGAATTGGAACCGGAACGGTCCCACTTGTGGAGCATCACGGCGCTGTTTTTCGGCTTACGGCGAGGATCAGGCGGCGACTCGTAACGTTCGACTTCTCTTTATACCACCACCCGCACGATACGGTCGTGGCCGGCGTAATCGGGCAGGACGGCGGCTTCGGCGGCGGGCCAAATGGCGCGCACGGCCGCCAGCGCCGCTTCGCCCTGCCCCGCGCCGATTTCGAGCAGCAGCAGCGCGCCCGGTTGGCAGAGGTCCACCGCCTGCGCTAACAGCCTGCGCACCAAGTCGAGGCCGTCCGGGCCGCCATCGAGCGCGAGTGATGGCTCGTGCCCCGTCACAGCCAGCGCGGGCAGATCGCTGCTGGGAATATAGGGCAGGTTGGCCATGATCAGGTTGGGTGGCAGGCCGCGTTCGAGCAATGGCGCGAGTAAATCACCGTGCAGGAAGGTGATGCGCTCACTCACGCCGTGCCGGGCAGTATTGGCCTGCGCGACGGCCAGCGCCGCCGGGCTGATGTCCACTGCCACCACCTGCGCTGAGGGAACGTGCGCAGCGAACGTCACCGCCAGCGCCCCGCTGCCTGTGCCGATGTCGGCGGCCAGCCGAACCGGATGATCTTCGGCCCACGCCAGCGCCTGTTCGAGCAGCAGTTCGGTTTCCGGGCGCGGGATCAGCACGTCTGGCGTGACGATGAACTCGCGGTCGTAGAAGCCGCGCACGCCGAGGATGTAGGCGACAGGTTCGCCAACGGCCGCACGCGCCAGCCAGGCTTCGAACTGTGCGGCGGCAGCTTCGGCAAGCGGGTCGTCGAGATGGGCAAGCAAGAAAGCGCGCTCGACGCCGAGCGCCGCGCACAGCAGCAGGTCGGCATCGAGCGCGGGGGTCTCCGAAACGGCGCGCAGGCGTTCGACCGCCTCGCGCCGGGCGTCGCGCAGCAGCGGGCGGCTCACGGCCGGACGGATACTACCCGTAACCGGAAGTCCTTACCGGGGTTGGGCAGCGGCATGGTCTTGATCGGCGCTTCGTAATCCGGCGTCTCCAGTTCCAGCTTGGCTTCGTGCAGCAGCGAGGCCACCGTCAGCATCATCAGCGCCTCGGCCAGCCCCGCTCCCAGGCAGGTGTGCGCGCCCAGCGAGAACGGCGTAAAGATGCCCGGCGCGGGGGATGGAGCATCGCCCAGCCAGCGGTCAAGCGAGAAGCGTTCCGGTTCAGGGAAGTACTCCTCCATGTAGTGGGTGATGGTATTGCCGAACATTATTTCGGTGCCGGCCGGAATCTGGAAACCGGCGAACTCGAAATCCACTTTGGCGGTACGCGGCGTGAAAGGCGTCACCGGGTAAACGCGCAGCGTCTCGAGCGCGGCAGCGTGGAGCGCCTCGGCCTTGCGGAAGTCATTGACCGACGGGAGGCCGTTGGCGAACAGCGCGTCAATCTCCGGCTGCACACGCTCCAGCGCGTCACGGTGGCGCAGCAGAGCGTATAGGTAGAAGCTGATGGTGCTGGCCAGCGTGTCCATGCCGGCGAAGAATGGCCCAATCGTCGCGTTGAACAGGTCGCCCGGCGTGAACGGCTGGCCGTCTGGCCGCACATTTTCGAGGAAGTCATCCACATAGTCACGCGGGCGGCCCTCACCGGCTGGCACCTCGCGGTGATAGGCCAGAATCTGGTCGCTCAGAACTTGCAGGCGGGCCTCGGCGCGCCTGAAACGCGGACGCCAAAGCATGGCTTTGGGCATCACCTTGAGGGCGTGGACGTTCATCAG
This sequence comes from Anaerolineae bacterium, assembly GCA_016788435.1. Lineage (GTDB taxonomy): Bacteria > Chloroflexota > Anaerolineae > Aggregatilineales > Phototrophicaceae > Flexifilum. Next base: position 19,668 of record JAEURB010000210.1, read on the forward strand.
CGTGTTCAGGTAGAACAGGATGTCGTCAAAGTCGTCACCCGGCTTGAAGCCCGTCGTCAGCAGGCCGATCTGATCGGCGACCAGGCGGCGCACGGTGTGCAGCACCGGAAACGTTTGACCTTCCTCCCACGAGGCGGCGGTCTCGCGCACCACGGCCACCGTATCGGCCACGCGGGGCGTGAGCGCCGAACGGGCGAAGCCGGGGCGATTGATGCGGCGCATGTGCGCGTGCGCATCGCCGTCCAACACCGTCAGCATGACATCCGAGCCGAGCGCCTGGGCGAAGCCGCCGAACAGGCCTTCGCTGCTGCACTTCTCGTTGGCTTCGGTGGAGAGAAAGCGGTTGGCTTCCGGGCCGGCCAGCACCCAATAGTTCTGGAAGCCCATTTTGACACGGAAGATCGGGCCAAGCTCACGGTACTGCTGCACCAGGTAGGCCAGCGGGTCGTTGAGCATGGACAGGCTGTTGCCGATTACGGGCAGGCCGGGGGCCTTGGGCGGGAGAGTGGATGGCGCAGGGGCAGAACCGGTCGTCATTGGCGCGGCCTTAGGGTTCACAGGAGCGTATCTTCAGACTTTGTGAAGTATAGTGCAAACGGGCCGGATAGCGGCTGGTTCTGAGCGGGTGCTAACCTTCCTCGCCGCCTGCCACCAGCTTTTCAGCCTGATCCTGGGTGATCAGTTCGTCAATGAAGGTGTCAATATCACCTTCCATGATGGCCGGCAGGTTGTAGCTGGTGATGTTGATGCGGTGGTCGGTGACGCGGTTCTGCGGGTAGTTGTAGGTGCGGATCTTCTCGGCGCGTTCACCGCTGCCCACCTGGCTGCGCCGTTCGCTTTCCTGCGCGCTGCGCTGGCGTTCAAGCTCGATTTCGTACAGGCGCGCGACCAGGATTTGCTTGGCGCGAATACGGTTCTGAAGCTGGCTGCGCTCGTCCTGCACCGCCACGACAAGGCCAGTGGGGATGTGCGTCATACGAACTGCCGAGTCGGTGGTATTGACCGACTGGCCGCCTGCGCCGCCGCTGCGGTACACATCCACGCGCACATCGCCCATATCCAGCTCAACGTCCACTTCATCCATTTCAGCCAGCACGGCCACAGTGACGGTGCTGGTGTGGATGCGGCCCTGGCTCTCAGTTTCGGGCACGCGCTGCACGCGGTGGACGCCGCTCTCAAACTTGAGGCGGCTGAACGCGCCCGCACCACGAATCTCGAACTTGATTTCCTTGAAGCCGCCGATGCCCGTCTCGCTCTGGTCGAAGACCTCGATCTTCCAGCCGCGCCCGGTGGCGTAGTAGCTGTACATGCGGTACAGGTCGGCCACGAACAGACCAGCCTCATCGCCGCCGGTGCCGGCGCGAATTTCCATGATAACGTTCTTGTCGTCGCGGGCGTCTTTGGGCAGCAGCAGCAGGCGCAGGCGGGCTTCTAACTCGTCCAGGCTGGCGGCCAGTTCGTCAGCCTCAACCTGGGCCATCGCCTGCAGTTCGCCGTCAGTTTCGGTGGCGGCCAGTTCGCGCGCGCCCTCCAGTTCGTTCTGGTGGCGCAGCCAGGTGCGGTACGTTTCGACAATCGGCGTCAGGCTCGACCGTTCCTTGCTGTACTCGGCCACGCGGGCGTAATCGCTGTTGACGGCGGGGTCACCGAGCAAGCGTTCCAACTCGTCGTAATGGGCTTCCAGAGCGGCCAGCTTGTCGAACATCGTCATCGCGCACAGTCCTGCCTGAAGGGGGAAACCAAGGAGCGCATTATACGGCCCGCGCCCGAAACACGAACAGGGGCCATTCACAGGCGGCCCCTCCAAAGAAACCTCACCCCCGGCCCCTCTCCGCACGCGGAGAGGGGAGAAAGACCGCGCTATGAACGCCTCCTCGCCCCGGCACGGAGCGGCGTAGAAAAGCGCCAGGCAATTAGTGGGCCTGTTACAAATCGGGACAACCGGACAGAATCTAAAGAGCGGGACAGACACTTGAGGGAAGAACGTACCGGACAGCGGGACAGAATAGCGGACAACCAGCGAATCTCAGAGCAGGCCAATACTGATCCAGCATAGCTCAAGCAGGCGGTTGGCAGGTGAACGCCGGGTAGACCGGAGTGCCGCAACGCGGCAGCGTGGCCGTGATAGCCGCGCTCCCTTCACGCCCGGCGTTACAGCATGGGTGGGATGTTGGGAAGCGCGAAGATGCGCGCAATGCCCAAAATGGTGATGACGATAGCGATGCCGAGATTCAGAAAGCGCACCGTTTGCCACTCGAAACGCTCCGACATGGCGGTGAAGAAGAGCGCGACCGCCAGAATGACGGTGTTGAGGACGAACGCATCGCCAATATCGTTCGCTTCCTGCCCCTGGTTAAAGAGATTATCCGCCTCAGCCTCCAACTGATCCGAGCGCACGCCCGCTTCCAGCACATATTCCGGCATGGCAAATGGGCTGGGCGGCGCGTCCGGGTTCTGGCGCGGAGTGGTCGCCAGCCAGGCCTCGAAGGCCACCATGAACTCATCGCGGAAGCGCTGCTGATAGAACTCCGACAGCTCGGTTTCGCCCGAAGCAAACGCATCCAGCCAGTTCGTGAAGATGGTGAGGTCGGCCAGCCGGTTGGTCAGCGCCTCGCTATCCGCCTTCACCGACTCCGTGCGCGTAGCGGAGGCCTGAGCATAGAGGGCGGACTGCTCACCACTCCACAGCGTGCTCTGAAAGCCTGACCACGCCGTCGCCACTGTGGTGATCGCCAGGATGAGCGTGGCGAACAATTCGAGGCGGCGCTCGCGCTTGCTGATTTCCTTGCCTTCTGGCTTACCGGGTTCCGTATTCGGTGCGGCCGTTTCGACTGACATACACAGTTCTCCTGGGCGTGGGGTGCCGGTTTTCGATCCTTACTTCAGGGTATAGCCGGGAACGGAGCCAAACCAGCCGCCGGTGTGACCGGCGGTGACCATACCAGTTCGTAAGCCGATGATGTGGACGGGGCGGCCCACAGTGTGCTGATTTGTCCGCCACTCACATAATCGAGCGTATACGTCGGCGCGCTCCCATCCTGCGGGGCGAATGACTGCAGCACGACATGCCCGCCGGGCGCGCTCTGAACCTGCGCGTAACCGGCCGCGCTGGTCAGATCTTGCACCGCGCCGCTGCGATCCACTGCCACCCAGCGGCTCGGCGTGCTCGAATCACCCGTGAACGGGGCGACGAGGTGCAGCGCCAGACGTTGGCCATCGTCAATGAAGCGCACGCCCATCAGCAGCCAGTCCGGGCTGGCGAAGATGGTGCGCGTTTGGCCTGTGGCGTCGCGCAGTTGGGCGGCGTTGTAGGCCAGCATCGGGCCGGGCGGCTGGCCAGCCGGGCGCGCCGGGTCGGCAGCTGCCCAGGCGAACTCGCCATTGCTGAGGGTATCCAGTTGCAGATTACCCCACGGTTCAATCGGAGTTAGCGCGGCCGCGTCTACCCGCCAGCTCAAACCGGGCACCAGGCCGGATTCAC
>JAEURB010000218.1 GCA_016788435.1 Anaerolineae bacterium
CGCTGGCGGCGCGATTCCTCCAGCGCATCGTCCGGTGCGTCCTCGATGTCATTGATGATGAAGGCGTAGGCCACCACCAGGAACGTCGCCAGCGTAACCGCTACCAGCCGCCAGTCAAGCGGAGCGCCCTCCTGCTGTACGGCCATCAATGCGCCCAGCACGGTCAAAGGCACTGTGAAACCGATGTATTCCTTCCAGCGCGTGAGCTGGATCAGACCCTGAATCTGTGAGCTCGAAGCGGTCGTGCTGGCCAATGGAAGCTCCTGAAAATGACGGTAGACTTGCCTGGAAGCATAACACAGGAGGGGGATCGCCGGATACGGCAGGTCGCAGCGCGGCGTGCCGCTCGTATAATGGGGCGCTGCTGCCGTCGCTACCTGCATCCATCGAACCGATCTGCCATGTCTGCCATTGCGCTCAACCTGACCACGGCGCTGCTCCTCCTGATCGCGGGCTGCTCACCTACTGCCAGCGGGGCGCTGCCGCCCACCGCCACCGCAGTCCGCGTCGTGCAGGCCACGCTGCCAGCCGAAACGCCGCGCGACCTCCACAGCGTCGCCACCGCGCCGGCGGCCAACTCCGCGTCAGCCGCCCCTGTCGTTGACTGCCCGCCCGCTGCCGGGATCGTCCCCGTGCGTCACTCCGTGGAGGCCGCGCTCAACTACGCGGCGCGCACGGCCGAAGTCGCTCACCAGATCAGCTTCCTCAATCAAACCAACCAGCCGCTGCCGGACATTGGCCTGAACGTCGAGCCCAATCGCTGGCCGGACGCCTTTTCGCTCGACGGCGTGCTGGTGAACGGCCAGCCCGCGCCCAGCTTCGAACTGGCCGGCCGCCGCCTGACGGTATCGCTCGATCAACCGCTTGCGCCCGGCTGTGCGCTCTCGCTCGACCTCACCTACCGCGTCACCGCGCCACCATTAGGTGAAGGCGCGGCCGGTCTGGCCGGATACTTCAGCTTTACCCCACGCCAGTTGAACCTCGGCCATTGGCTGCCCACCATCGCCGTCCGGCGCGACGGTCAATGGATCTCGCATGATGCCGCCGGTGTGGGCGAGCAAACGCTGGCCGCCCCCGCCGACTGGCAGGTGGACTTGCGCGTGAGCAGCGCGCCATCAGCGCTGCGCCTGGCCGCCCCCGGTGACGTCATCTCGACCGGCGATCAATCGTGGCGCATCACGCTGCCGGCCGCCCGTGATTTCAGCATCAGCCTCAGCGACCGTTTCCACACCCTTTCGCGCCGCGTCAACGGCACGAGCGTTGAGCTGTTCGCGCTGGCCGACCGTCCGGCTGCCCAGCACGCCCTGACGACAGCCGCCGACGCCCTGGCGCTGTTCGAAGACCTGTTTGGGCCGTATCCCTATAATCGCTTCGTGATCGTCGAAGGCGATTTTCCTGACGGCATGGAGCAGAGCGGCCTGGCCTTCGTCGGCACCAACTGGTTCAACGCCTATGCAAACGACCCAGCCGGTTATCTCACGCTCATCACGGCCCACGAAACCGCCCACCAATGGTGGTACGCGCTCATCGGCAGCGATTCGGCGGCCGACCCTTGGCTGGACGAAGCCCTCAGCACCTACAGCGAATACATCTTCATCGAGGAGTA
>JAEURB010000039.1 GCA_016788435.1 Anaerolineae bacterium
TGGCCGGCCTCTTCCTCGTCATTTCGGTGCTGATTGATGCCCGCTTTCCTGGCCTCGGCGTGGCGTTCGCTTGCCTCACCCTGCTCATACCGCTGGCGTCGCTGGGCTTTCTGCTCTGGGAGTGGCGCAACGACAAGCTGATCCTCACCGACCAGCGCCTCGTCTCGGTCAACATGACGGCCTGGCGGCTCACGCGCAGCGTCAGTGGCATCCCGCTCGACCGCATCGGCGAGGTGCAGATTGACATACCCGGCGGCGATATCTTCGCCAACATGCTCGGCTACGGCACGCTGACCGTCAAAACCACGTCCGACCGCGGCTCGATGTCCATCCGCTTCATGCCCGATCCCGCCAGCGTGCAGAAGACGGTCTTTGAGCAGCGCGACCGGATGCGGCAGGCCGCGCCGGAAGACGACGACGCGGAGGTGCGCGCCCAGGTGGCGCAGGCGCTGGGCATGGCTGTGCCTGGCGGAGCCCAGCCTGCCGCGGCGGCCATGAACGATGCCGAAGAAGTGCAGTTCACGGCGGGCAAGGCCGGGCCGCCGGGTTTTCGCACGCGCTTCGTCACGCCGTCCGGGGTCGTTTGTTACCGCCACCACTGGATCAAGTGGATACGGATGCAAGTCCTGCCCATCATCATCTTCGCGCTTTTGCTGTCGTGCGCAGGCATCAACCTGGCCGGCCTGATTCACCTGCCGCTGCAAGTCGGCCTGCCACTGGCCTTTGTCATCTTCCTGGCGGCCGGCGTGTGGGTCTATCTGCGCGATTGGGACTGGCGCAACGATATGATGATGATCGAAACCGACACCATGCGCTTCCAGTCCAAGCGCCCGCTTTGGCTGCAGAACCAGATGGAGCAGTTATCGCTCACCAAGCTGGACAACGTCTCCAGTTCGGTCGGCGGCATCATCGGCAACCTGTTCAACGTCGGCGATATTTCGATTTCGCTGATGGGTTCGTCGGAAGAGAAGAACTTTCGCACAGTCGGCGATCCCGAGTCGGTCGTGGCCGAGATTACATGGCGCTCTCAGCGTATCAAGGAGCGCCTGCGCGAGGATGCGCAGGACAACGTGCGCGACGAGATCGCCCAGTACTTGCAGGCCTATCACGAGATGATGACCGGCCAGCCCGCTGGTCAGCCTGCCGCACAGCCGATGCCGCAGCAAACGCAGTTCAGCCCGCCAGCCTCGCCCACCCGGATGTCGCCATCGGTTGCGCCCACCGCGCCGAACGCGCCTTATCCCACGCAGCCGAATGTTCCGTATACGACGCAGCCGGGCGCGCTGCCCGCCAACCTGACCTTCCAGATGCCCGGTTCGCGGCCATCCGCGCCAGCCGCTCCCGCCAATCCTCCGCCCGCCCCGCCGCCGTCCAATCCAACCATCCCATCGGCTGGATCTCGCCCGCCGCGCGTGCCGCGCCCGCGCCCGAGCGACTTGCCTGACTAGGCGGCCTTTCGCGCTGTGGCTATACTGGAATACGCGGCGCGATCCGTGCCGGTTATAAGGCCATATCCAGAGCCGGGACGGAGGCAGTTACAATCCCGGCCTGGCGGTCTGTGCGCCACCAGGCGCTGCTGGAAGTTTCACAATTGGGTGTGCGAACCTCACCCCCCGACCCCCTCTCCGTGGGGAGAGGGTGAGAAAGGCACAGCGCGCTGCCTTTCACCCCCCTCCTGATGGAGAGGGCCGGGGGTGAAGTTTGGTGATCCCACACACCTGACCGTGACTGCATCCGCGCACAACGTTTTGACATTCAACCTGATTTCGCCACAAGGCGGCTGGGGCGCTATGCCCGACGAGTTCATCGGCAAAAAATTCGGCGGCTACGAGATCCTCGGCTTGATCGGCCGCGGCGGGATGGCGACTGTCTATCGCGCCCAGCAGATTTCGATGAACCGCGTCGTGGCGCTCAAGCTGCTGCCGCGCCATTTCGCCAAAGACGAAACCTACCTCCAGCGCTTCACCCGCGAAGTCGAGATCGTCGCCCACCTTGAACACCGCGCCATCGTGCCGGTCTACGACTACGGCGAAGAGGACGAACAGCCCTTCATCGTCATGCGCTATCTGGCCGGCGGGTCGGTGGATGACCTGCTGCGCGGCGGCCCGCTGACTGCCGGGCGTATCGTGGGCCTCGTGGATCTGGTGGGCCCGGCGCTCGATTACGCGCACAGCAAGCAGGTGCTGCACCGCGACCTCAAGCCCAGCAATGTGCTGCTTGATGAAACGGGCGGGGCTTTTCTCACCGACTTCGGCATCGCCCGCATCCTCGGCGAGAACTCTGCGCCTACCCTCACCACGCAGGGTGTTGTCGGCACGCCGTCCTACATGAGCCCGGAGCAGGCGCAGGGCAAGGAACTCGACGGCCGCAGCGATTTGTATGCCCTCGGCGTGATGATGTTCGAGATGGCGACCGGCCGCCGTCCGTTCGAGGCCGATACGCCCTACAGCATCGCCGTGATGCAGGTAACGACCCCACCTCCCACGCCGCGCAGCGTCAATCCGGCCGTTCACCCCGGCCTCGAAGCCGTCATCCTCAAAGCGATGAGCAAGCCGCGTGAAGAGCGCTATCCCACGGCCGCCGCATTGGTGGATGCCCTGCGCGCCGCCCTGAATGCGCCTGACTCGTCGTTCGAGGGCACAGTTCCGGTGCAGGCCCTGCTCGACGAGACGCTCGCTCTGCCGGCCCATGCCGGAGTCTCGTCCTACACCGTGCCGTCCGCCCCCATCAACCCCGATCCGCCACTGGCCGCCGCCCCGCTGCCATCCGCGCCTGTCTACCCCAGCCCGGTAACGCCCGCGCCGCCCTCTCAGGTCGTGCGCCCGCCCGCCAGCGGGGGCTATCCCCGTGCCCGCCCGCGCCGCAGCGAGGGCAGTTTGTGGATTCCCATGCTGATCGGCGTGCTGATCGGCCTGATACTGCTGGGCATCGTCTTTCTGATTGGCGGGGTGCTGCTCAACGTGATCGGCCCGCCTGGCCGCATCGAAACGACCATCCTGCCGTTTGGCGTGCCCACCAATACGCCCGCCGCTTCGGCCAATGCGCTGGTTCCGGTCGCGCTCGATGGGCGCATCGTGTACTCGTCGGAGCGTGCCGGGAACTTCGACCTCTATGTCCGCGATCTGGTGACCGGCAATGAAACCCGCCTGACCCAGAATCCGGGCATGGATGTGGCCCCTGCCGCCTCGCCGGATGGCCGCTGGATCGCTTTCGCCTCGGATCGGGATGGCGATTTCGATATCTGGATTGTGGATAGTGAAGGCCGCACCAATTCGCGCCGCCTGACCAACAACACGGTGGATGATGTCACGCCGGCCTGGAGCCCAGACAGCCAGTCCATCACCTTCGCCTCCGATACGGACGGTGATGGCGCGACCAGCCTGTATCAGATTCCGTTGGAAGGCGGCGAGCTGGAATTGGTCTACGCCAGCGGCCAGCGTAACGCCCAGCCGCGCTGGATCGGCGAGTGGCTCTATTTTGTGCGCGGCCTGCCTCACGACGCCTCGACTTGGGAGATTATGCGCCTGCGCCAGGGCAGCGACGAGCCGGAAGCGCTGACCGCCAACGACGTGCGCGACGCCTGGCCCGCCCCGGCGCTGCCTATCGGGATCGTCTTTTCGACCAGCGGCGAAGGCGAAAGCGGCATCGCCGTTATGAGTACGGATGGGCAGGAGATGCGAACGCTGTACGACGGCCCCGGCTTCGACTGGGGCGGCGTCGTGAGTGACGACGGGCGCTGGCTGGCCTTCACATCAGATGAAGACGGCCGGGATCAGGTCTACCTGATGCCGATGGACGGAACAGCGGCGCAGCGCCTGACGACCGGCGAGAACGGCGCGTTCGGGGTGGCCTGGCTGCCCGCATGAGCCGCAACACGCGCGCGCAGGCCGCCGCCAGCCAACTGCGCGGCGAAATCCTCGGCGGGGTCTACCTGAGCGGCGAACGGCTGCGCGAACTGGCCGTCGCCGGGCGGCTGCAGGTCAGCCAGAGTACTGTGCGCGACGCGCTGGCGCTGCTCGAACGCGAGGGCTGGGTGGTTAGCACGCCGCGTCATGGCACGGCCGTGCGGGCCTTCACCCCCGCCGAAGCCGATGATGTCTACCGGCTGATCGGTGTGCTGGCTCCGCTGGCCTTCGAATGGGTGGTGGATGCGGCGCGCAAACCGCGCCTGCGCGAAATCGCTCACTTCTTGGATGAAGCGCGGGCCGCCGCCGGGGATGAGCAGACGATACCGGCGCTGGCGGCCCTGATTGGCTGGCTTGGCGCGCTGGCGGAGATCGCTGACCGCCCGGTGACCGGCGAACTGCTGGCCGGCCTGCTGCGGCGGGCGCACATTATCGAGCTGGTGCGCGAGGCCCGTGCCCCGCTTCCGCTGCCTGAATTGAGCGCGCTGGCCGCCCGCCATGTGGATGTGCAGCGCGCGCTGGGCATGGGCGACTACGACCTCGCCTGCCGCCTGTATGCCCCCGTCATCGAAACGCTGCGCGCCGCCGCCGTCGTAGCGCTGGCGGTGGGCTAGGGAATACACGGTGTCGAAGCGCCCTGCGCTTCAGAGATACTCGACGCGGTTGATGAAGTCTTCGGCCTCCCAACGCACGTGGAGCTGATACAGACTCCTCACCCAATCCCCGATCCCAAACCGGCGTCCAGGTGCAACAACGATTCCAGCATGTTCCTACCGTCCATTGCCAGACGGATGAAATCCATGTCGTGTGTACAAAGAACGCGCCCGCTGCTAGTCGCGATCATCAGATGCCGCTCGTCGTTATGGCCGAGCGTCCCCAACTCCCGAACCGTGATGACATCAATCCCTCGCGTGATCAGTTGATCGGCCACGGAAAACCGGTACGTTCTCATCAAGGTAAAACCGGAGTTCACCCACCCTGCGATTTCCGTTTCATCTCCTCGAAGAACGCATCATCCCGCTCCCACTCGCCGCGAATTTCGTCCTGATGGTCATAGAAATACGATAGCGCCGCGTAGACCGCCGCAAGGCTGATCTCGAAGCCTGTCGCAATTTCATCCGGCGTTTGCCCGTGAAAGACCGATTGCGCGGCGATATCCGGCACGCGCAGGCCTGTACCGCGAATGCACGGCCGTCCGCCGCGTATCGCCGGGTCGGACACGATGATTTCGATAGCGTGGACCGTCATGGTCATGGCCGGTTCCTCGTCCTGAATATCACACCATCATACCTGCGATTCGCCGCCGCTAGCGCGATCAGCCGCATCCTGAATCCTCGACAACCCTGCACTACCGGTATAATCGGCGCGTCCGCTTATCCCGCCGAGGCGCTTGTGGCCACTGCGACCAAAATCATCCACCGCCGCCGCCGCCGCGCCGAACGCCAGCAAACCCGGCGCACACGCGGGCTGTTCTGGTGGAGCCTGGCCAGCATCGCGTTCTTCGCCGTCGTCGTGCTGCCGGTTGGCGCGGCAGTGGCGGGTGCGGCCTGGATGTATGCCGGCCCGGCCGCTGAGGTTCCTTCGCCCGAAGCCAGCGTGCGCGCCCTCACCTCCGGGAACGTGACGCGCTTCTTCGACCGCACCAACGCGGCCCTGCTCTACAGCCTGCAAGACCCGCTGGGCGAACGCCGCCGCTGGGTCGAACTGGAGACGCTGCCGCCTTATGTCCCGGTTCTCACGCTGCTGCTGGAAGACCCCGATTTCCTGCAAAGCACGCGCTTTGACCCGCTCAGTACCGGCGTGGCGCTGTGGGAAAACGCGCTGCTCGAAACGCGCCCCGCCGACGCCAGCATCACCGGGCGGCTGGTGCGCAACGTGATCGCACGCGCCCCCATGACCGGCGAAACCAGCCTCAACCGCCAGCGCGGTGACGAAATTGCGATGGTGGCCGAAATCGAGCGCCAGCATTCGCCCGAAGAAATCCTCGAATGGCATCTGAATACCAACGACTACGGCAGCGAAGCCTACGGCATCGAGGCGGCCGCCCAGATTTACCTCGGCAAGCGGTCGGTAGATCTCACGCTGGCCGAAGCCGCACTGCTGGCGGCTATCCCCAATGCGGCGCAGTACAACCCGTTCGAAGATGAGACGGCAGCCCGCGCGCGCGGCCTTGACGCCCTGCGCGCCCTGCGCGATGCCGGCTATATCAACGACAACCAACTGACCGCCGCCGCCCAGGAACTGGCCGCGCTGACGATCACACGCGGGAGTTACGTGCCGCAGCTTGCGCCCGATTTCATGGCCTACGCCCGCCGCCAAACCGAGACCATCCTCGACAGCCTGGGCTATGACGGGCGGCAGATGGTAGCGCGCGGCGGCCTGAATGTTACGACCACGCTCGACACCGGCCTCTATCTGCAGGCAGAATGCACGCTGCGCCAGCAGATCGCCCGGCTGAACGGGCAAGCCGAGCCAGTCACCGCGCTCGACGGCAGCCCGTGCGTCGGCGCGGCCTTCCTGCTCGATAGCGGCGCTGCCCAGGGCGCACCCCCCGACAGCGGCCAACTGGTGATCCTCGATGCGCAAACGGGCGAGATTCGCGCGCTGGCCGGCGATGTGGCCTCCAGCGAGTACCAGCCCGGCGTCACGCTGCAGCCGTTCGTTTATCTCGATGCCTTCGTCAAGCCGCAGCGCCTGACCAGCCCGGCGACGATGGTGCTGGACGTGCCGGCCTCGCTCCCCGGCGCGGAAGAAGGGCTGATCTACAACGTCGGCAACCCGAACAGCCAGTACTACGGCCCGCTCAACCTGCGCAGCGCGATGGGCGCCTGGTTGAACCCGCCGGCCGCCGAGACGGCGTTCCGCCAGGGCATGAGCAGTATCGTCAGCACAGCCCGCCAATTGGGCCTGAACAGCCTCAACGAGGACATTTACGACCTGATGCTGCTCGAACGCGGCGGTTCGGTCGCGCCGCTTGACCTGGCCTACGCCTATTCGGTCTTTGCCGGGCTGGGCGAAATGCGCGGCGTTCCGGTCGAGCCGGTGGCCGGTGGTTTCCGTGGCCGTGACCCGGTGGCCGTGCGCGAAATCACCGACGCCAGCGGGCGCGTGCTGTGGTCATACGATGCCCAGGCCGCCGCTGAATGCCGCACATCCGAAACCTGCGCGCCGATCCTCGAAGATGGCCTGGCCTATCTCGTTAACGACATCTACGCTGACGCCGAAACGCGCTGGCGCACGCTCGGCCAGGAGAACCCGACCGCCCTCTCGCGCCCGGCCGCGGTCGTCAATGGCCTGGCCGGCGACGGAACGGGCGACTGGACCATCGGCTATACGCCGCAGATGGTGACGGCAGTGCATCTCAACCGTGCCGATGGCAGCGCAATGGGCCTGACGCCGTACGCGGTAGAAGGCGCGGCGACCGTCTGGAATGCCGTGATGGAATACGCCCATACTCGTGACGGCCTGCCCGCCCTCAACTGGGAACGCCCGGCTATCGTCGTCGAGCAGCCCGTCTGCGAGATTTCCGGCCTGCTCCCGAACGGCGTATGCCCCACCTACCGCGAGGTCTTCCGCGACGGGATGCAGCCGCGCCAAACCGATACCTTCTGGCAGCAGTACGAAGTCAACAGTCAAACCGGCCAACTGGCGACCGTCAGCACACCGGCGGGACTGATCAGCCGTGAGCGCTTCTTCGTGCCGCCGGCTGTGGCGCTGGGCTGGTGGCGCGACAGCGGGCAGGCGCTTCCGCCGCAGGATTACGACACCGTCAGCGTGCCGCAAACCGTCTCCGCCGTGCATTTCACCGCGCCCGGTGCCTACAGCTATGTCGGCGGTGTCACTGAACTGTCCGGCGAGATTAACCTCGGCAACCTGCAGGACTTTCAGGTGTCGTACGGGCAGGGCCTGAACCCAAGCCAGTGGATTGACCTCGGCGGCCGCCAGACAGATTTCGACCCCTCGCGCCCGCTGGCAACCTGGGACACCGCCGGGCTGGATGGCCTCTACAGCTTGCTGCTGACGGCGACGACTACCAGCAATCAAACCGAAACCGACGCCATCCAGGTGACGGTGGATAACCAGCCGCCCGCCGTGCAACTGGCGCTCCACGAGCCGGATAGGGTTTTCCGCTTCCCGGACGACCGCGAGATCATGCTCGACGCGCAGGCGACCGACAACATCGCCATTGCCCGCGTCGAGTTCTTCCACAACGGCCAGTTGCTCGGCTCGGATGAGAGCTGGCCCTACCAACTGAAGTGGGGCATTGACGCGCCGGGCACGCAGTCGTTCCGCGCCGTCGTCTTCGATGCGGTGGGCAACCGCGCCGAGGGCGACCTCACCGTCGAGGTGCAAGGGGCGCAATAGCCGTACGGCAGACTCGGGCCATCCGCATTCTGTAAATTCCCTCGCCTGCGCGCTGGCATCAATTGACGCTTATCCGCGCCTCATGCTAGCATCGGATTATCATTACGGGTTGCCGGACCCTTTCCGGCCCGCGTCGTCAATCGCGCGGTCTGGCCTTCGCCCTCCGCCGTTCTCACTATTCAGGGCGCGCCAGCCGGGCCTGTCATCATTCTGAAAGTGTGGCTGCCATGTCTGCCGATTTTGTCTCCCGTCTCGTCGGGATGGTGGTATTTGGCGTTCTGGGCGCGCAGATTGGCGCCGACCTGGCCGCCTCGCTCGAAACGTCGCAGCAGTTCTTCGCGCTCATTCTTGGCCTGCTGGGCGTCCTCTTCGGCCTGATCGTCACCCCCTACATCACCGTTCGGCCCGTGATCAAGCTCTATCACAGCGTGGCCGAAACCTCGATGGAGGTGCTGTTCACCAGCGTCCTCGGCCTGCTGATCGGCTTGCTCATCGGCCTGCTGCTGTCTTATCCGCTGTCGCTGCTCGGCGGCGTTCCCGGCGCTTACCTGCCCGCGCTGGTCACCGTCGCATCGGCCGTGGTCTTCTGGATGGTCTTCAACGGCCGTTCGCGCGAGGTATGGCGCTTCATGAACGAATGGCTGGGCATCGGCAGCCATGAACTCGCGCACGGCGAGCACCGCCTGCCCGGCCAGATTCTGGTGGATTCGAGCGCGTTGATTGATGGCCGCGTGGTGGATATCGCCCACTCCGGCTTTCTGCAGGGCGAGCTGACTGTGCCGCGTTTCATCATCAACGAACTGCACCGCGTGGCAGATGCGTCGTACCCGCAGCGGCGCAATCGCGGGCGGCGCGGGCTGGCCA
>JAEURB010000077.1 GCA_016788435.1 Anaerolineae bacterium
CATCCAGGGGATAGCCCGCACGGTGTCGAAACCACCCCGGCTGCGACGCGCCGGGCGGCTGCCGATGGGCAAGCGGGACAACTCGTTAATGGGCGTGGCCTGCTCCCAGTAGGCGGGAAAGTCGGCCAGTTCGTATACCAGCGACCGGTAGGCGGCCACGCTTGAATCGGAAAGCGTGTCCATTGCGGTCAGCCATGCGGCATCCGGTTCCTGCCCCTTCGCGCCGAGCGCAATGAGCGTCGCGTTGATGACCTGATGCAGGTGGCGGCGGGCAATATCCGGGTTGCTGTAGCGATAGGCGATGACCTCGCCCTGTTCGGTGATTTTCATGCGGCCGGAGAAGGAACCGGGCGGCTGGGCCAGAATCGAGCGATTGGCCGGGCCGCCGCCACGCCCGATGCTGCCGCCGCGCCCGTGAAAGAACTCCAGCGTGAGGCCGTAGGACGCACAGGTATCAGACAGGCGGCGCTGGGCGCGATAGAGGCTCCAGTTGGAGGCCAGATAGCCGCCGTCCTTGTTGCTGTCGGAGTAGCCGAGCATGATTTGCTGGCGGCGGCCGCGCGCTTCAAGCTGTTCGCGGTACTCCGGCGTCTCAAAGAGCGTCGTCATCACCGAGGAGGCGGCCACCAGGTCGTCCACCGTCTCGAAGAGCGGCACGATATCCACGTGCTGTTCGATGCCCACTTCGCGGGCGAAGAGCAGCATGGTCAGCACATCGCTGGGGGCGGTGCTCATGCTGGCGATCACGCTGTCAATGCTGCGGCGGCCGTAGATGCGGTGCGCCTTCGCAATCATGCGCCAGGTCGCGATGATACGCTGCGTATTCTCCGAGAAGACCGGCTCGACCGGGAAGAATGGCCGCCGGCTTTCGATTTCGCGGCGCAGCAGCGCCTGCTTGTCTGCTTCTGGCATCTCTGCGTAGGCATCGGCCATGCCATAGGCCCGCAGCATTTCGTCCATCGCGGCGCGGTGCAGGCGGGCATCCTCGCGCACATCGAGCGGCACGAGGAACAGGTCGAACAGGCGCACTTTGTCGATCAGGCGGCGCAGCGTGCCATGTGCGACGAACGCCCCCTGGTTCTCCAGCAGGCTGCGCTCGATGATGAGCAAGTCGGCCAGCAGCGCATCGCCATCGGCATAGCCATCCGCCTCCAGCCGCGCCGCGATCTGGGCGATCAGGTGCCGGTAGATTTCATCGGCATCCCGTTCCGGCAATTCACCGCCCAGTTCCTGCACACGCGCCAGCAGTTCGCCCGACACGGCCACCTCGTCGAGCGATTGGGTGAGGTGTTCGCGCAGAAATGCCAGGTCGTCGAAATAGGCGGCGCGAACGGCCTTCCGCATCCGGCCCAGAGTATCGAGCGTCGTGTCGGCGGTAACGTTCGGGTTGCCGTCGCGGTCGCCGCCAATCCACGAGGCGTAGCGCAGCACCGGCGGCAGTGTGT
Source organism: Anaerolineae bacterium (assembly GCA_016788435.1). Lineage (GTDB taxonomy): Bacteria > Chloroflexota > Anaerolineae > Aggregatilineales > Phototrophicaceae > Flexifilum. The sequence goes on from JAEURB010000077.1 coordinate 1,446, forward strand.
CCCATTCCGCTTCGGGGTAAACCTCGCGCAGCGCGGCGCGCAGGTCGGCGTAGAAGTCGAGCGTCGAGTCCATCACGCCGCTGACGAGGAAGTAGATGCCGAAATCTACCTCGTCGAGCACCGTCGGGCGCGAGGAGCGCGTCGGGCGCGTTTGCCACAGCTCCTCGATTTCTTCGAGCAGGCCGTATTCGAGGGCCTGGCGTTCGCGCGGCAGCAGGTCG
>JAEURB010000091.1 GCA_016788435.1 Anaerolineae bacterium
GCTTCCTGCAGGGCTTCGCGCTGCTCGGCGAAATCCGCCGCGCCGGCGCCATCGGCATACTGTTCAAGCAGCGCGTGCAGGCTGTTCAACCGGTCAATCACGCTGCGCCAGTAGGCGCGGCTGCCATCCACCAGCGCGTTAACATAGGCTAGGGACGCCGCGTGTACGTCGTCAAAGGCCTGGCCAATGACCGTGGCCTCGAACTCATCCTTCAGCTTATCGCGGTCCAGTGACCTGCCGACCCGGCGTATGGACAGATGTTCACTGATAAAGGTGTGTCCACGCCGCCGCATCGCTTCCAGCGCGCTTTCGATTTCGCCGCGCGCTGCCAGCAGCGGGGCGTCCATATGGCCGGTCTGCTCGACGAGTTCGCGGTCGAGGTCTTTCACCTTCAGGCTGTCGCCATCCACCAGACGCGCGCGGTCATTGGCCTTCTGCATGTTGGCGCGAACGACGCTCTCGACGAAGTCCAGTTGCGAGGACAATTTCTGCCGGGCGGGCGGCGATTCGGCCAGCATATCGCGCAGGTGAGCGCGCAGCGCGGCAATCCCACCCTCGCCTGGCCCCTTCGTCAGCGCCTCTTTGGCCGAAACGAGGAAGATCAGCGGCCGGAAACTCAGCAGTTCATCCACCTGCTGCTCGACGAAGCGCTTGACCTCCAGCCGGTCCTGCGCCGACAGCAGGTCTACCTGATTGATGACGAGGATGACCTTCTTGCCATAGCTGCGGGCGAGGTCGAGGTAGAGGCGCTCGGTTTCGGCCAGCGCGCGCTTGGCCGACAGAACGAACAGCACCAGGTCGGCGCGGTGCAGAAAGGCCTTGGCGGTTTCCTCGTGACGCTTGAACACCGAGCCAGTGCCCGGGGTATCCACCAGCGCCACACCCGGAGCCAGCGAGTTTGGGTGTGCCCATTCGCGCACCGAGTTCGCATGTACCACCGGCACGCGCCGCGCGGTTTCGCTGTAGCGCACCACCTCGATCATCGCCGTCGTCGGTGTGATGCCCGATTCAAGTAACTGCTCACCCAGCAGCGAGTTCACCAGCGAGGATTTCCCGGCATTGAACTCGCCAATGACGACAATCAGATAGAACATTTCGCGCAGGTCGCGGGCGACTTCCTCCAGCCGCCGCCGGTCTTCGGGGTCAGCCTCCGGCATCGCCGCCAGTTCAGCCAGCAAGTCACCAATCAGGCGAAGTTCCTGCTCTCTGTAAGCGGCCAGCGCCCCCTCAAGGCTCGCCGTAGCTTCCGTCATGCTCCATTCTCCCTGTACAGGCCGGAACGCGCCGTCATTTCAGCGCCGCGACATCGGCGGCCAGCGCGACAGCCGACTCCTGCGCCGACTTCACGGCCGCCTGCTGCTCAGACAAGGCCGTCGTTTGCGCGGCCACCAGCCTCAGCAGCGGCGACGTGACTTCCCGGCGCAGTTCCATGGCATACGTCACCTGCTGGCCGCCCGCCTTGGCCAGTGCGGCCGCGTATTGATTGCCGGCCCGGTCGAATGCTCCGGCATACTGCCCCGCGACCCGCCGCCCGCGCACCATATACACCACCAGACCGGCCAGCGCAGCGACCAACGCCGCCAGCGCCAGGCCCGCCCACAGCATCGGCTGCCCGTCGGCCTCCGGGCGCGACCAGAGAAAGGCGAACAGGAAAACCAGCGCGATGATCTCCCAGCCAGCCAGGTAAACGCGGCTGGCGCTGAGGGTTCGTTCGGCTGTGCGCGCGGGTTCGAGCCGCGCTGCTTCCTCAATCGGCGTCAGTACGCTCGTCACTTCCAGCAGCGGCGTGCGGTCGTATTTGGCCGGAACGCGCAGTTCGCCAATCAGCCGCCCGCGAATGACCGGCGGCAAGGCCTCGATCTCACGGCGGCCATAGGCCACCAGCGAGTCCAGGTCCTGCATGTCCTTGCCCTCGAGCTTCGGCCCCAGCGCCTCGACGGACGGCTTCAGGCGGTCCAGCGGTTCGAACGCCTTATGCGACGCCAGGCGGTTCGCAACCACCTTCGGCTCGCGCCGGAAGATGCCGGCCAACCCCACCAGTTCCCACACGCCCCGCGCCGCCGCCCCGGGCGTATGCCGAAAGGCCGTCGCCTCGCGAATGGCCGCCCGCCCGCGCTCACCTGCCTCCATGAACAGGGCCGTCGCATCCGAGGCCGTTGCCCGTACGACCTTATCCTGGTCAGTCTGCATCACCGTCAACTGCCGTTCGACGTTTTCAGCAATCGTCTGATACTGGTCGAGCGCCTGCTGATGACCGCGTACCGTCGTTTCGGCCGAGCCGAGCACATGCTGCACAATTCGCAGCGGAGTGGTTAGTTTCTGGCGCAGTCGGTCGGCATCGCTCATCTCCTGATCGAGCAAACGCGAGAACTGGCTCAGCCCGCTGCTTGCCCACAGCTCTGCGTCCCGTTCGCCGCCAGCGCCAGCCTCCAGCGCCTGCCGCGCCGAGGTCATCCATACGTCCGGCGTCGTGCCGAGAATGCTCCGGCTCTGGTCAATCACGTAGGCGCGCAGGGCGGGAACGTCCTCCTCGGCCACCAAATCCGCCTGATTGAGCACGATGATGACGCGCTTGCCATAGGCCTTGAGGGTGGACAAGTACTCGGTGGTGCGGGCCGTCATGGCCTGCGTCGCCAGCATCACGAGCAGGACGGCATCGCTACGGTGCAGGAACTTGCGCGTTTGCTCCTCGTGCGTTTTGAAGACCGATTCGAGGCCGGGGGTATCCACCAGGCTAACCGTCTTCAGGAACGGTGAAGGAACCAGCAGGCTGGTCGTATCCCCGGTCTCAATCCGCTGCACATCATCTCCGTAGCGCAGGATGGTGATGCGGTCGGTCGTCGGCGTCACGCCCGTTGCCAGCAGATCCGGCATGCCCAGCAGCGCGTTGATCAGGCTCGACTTGCCGGCGCTGAACGGGCCGAGCATGACCAGCAGGAACGGCGTATCGGCATGGAACAGCGCATCACGGGTCTGCGTGATCAACTCGGCGGGCAACCCGTCCACGCGGGGCAGAACTTCCAGCATCTTCACGATCAGGTCATGTTCGCGCGCCCGTAGTACCTCGAAACGCGCGGCGAGTTCGGGCGTTGCGATCTTGTCAGCGGGAGTGGCTGTAGCCATCCATCACCTGCCCTCGGTATAGTTCAGTACTCAGCATAATCGTTCCGGGAGTGACCTGACAATAGCAGGCGGGCCATTCACCACCCTAACGTATCGGAATCGCCATGCAATCACCACCGCACTACGACCATATTGGTTATTACGATGGCCGGCTAACGCTGGATGCAGCGCCGCTCGAACCTATCGCCCACAAGGTAGGCACGCCAGTCTACGTCTACAGCCTGCCGCGTATCGCCGCTAATCTGGCCCGCATTCGCGCCGCCTTCCCCAAGGCCGAAATCCACTTCAGCGCCAAGTCTAACCACAACCTCGCCGTATTGCGCGCGCTCGTCAGCCAGGGCGCAGGTATTGATGCGGTGAGCATTGGCGAAATCCAGTTGGCGCAGGCCGCCGGTACACGCCCCGAGGATATCGTATTGGCGGGCGTAGCGAAAACCACGCAGGAGCTGCGTTTCGCCGCCGCCCAGGGCATCGGCTGGGTGAACATCGAGAATGCGCACGAAGCGGAACTACTCAATACCATCGCCGGTGAGCTTGGCGTGACCGTGCGCGCCGCGCTGCGCTACAACCCGGAAGTCGCCGCCAACACGCACCCGCACATCGCCACCGGGCACAGCGCCGCCAAGTTCGGGCTGAACGCCGACGGCGTGCGCCAGCTGCTGAACCAACGCGAACACCTGCCCCATCTCCGCATCGAGGGACTGCACCTCCACATCGGCAGCCAACTGCACGACACCACTGGCACGGCCGAAGCGGTACGCCATGCGCTGGCGCTGATTGGCGATGATCGAACCATCACGACGCTCAATATCGGCGGCGGCTTCCCGGCGGCTTACACCGGGGATGAAGCACTGCCCGAACCGGTGGAGTTTGCCGCCGCCATCCTGCCACTTATCGAGGAGCGCGGCCTGCACCTGCTGCTCGAACCCGGCCGTTCGCTGGTGGCCGATGCCGGCGTG
>JAEURB010000095.1 GCA_016788435.1 Anaerolineae bacterium
CGCTCGTACATCTCGGCGACGTGCATGTAGTCGACGTACGCCTCGTAGGTCTCGACCATCGTGAACTCGGGGTTGTGCTTGAAGCTCACGCCCTCGTTGCGGAAGTCACGGCCGATCTCGTAAACGCCGTCATAGCCGCCCACCAGCAGCCGCTTGAGATACAACTCGAAGCTGATACGCAGATACAGGTCTTCGTCAAGCTGGTTGTGGTGGGTGACGAACGGCCGGGCCGCCGCGCCGCCGTACACGGGCTGCAGGATCGGCGTTTCAACTTCCAGCAAGCCCTCGCTGTCCATGAACTGGCGAATGGTGCGGATGACCTGGGCGCGCTGGATGAACACATCGCGCACGTCATGATTGACCGCCAGATCGGCGTAGCGCTGGCGGTAGCGCGCCTCAGTATCGCTGAATTCGCCGAACTCGCGGATCGTGCCATCATCCTGCACCTGCTGCTTGATGACGGGCAGCGGGCTGAGCGCCTTGCTGAGCAGGGACAAGCCATGCACGCGCACGCTGATTTCGCCGGCCTGGGTGCGCATCAGCGTGCCGCTGGCCTGCACGAAGTCGTCCACCTCGATCAGTTTTTCGCGCACGAGCTGGTAGGTTGCCTCGTCCATGTCGTTGACGCGCAGGAAAAGCTGGACGCGCCCGCTTTGATCCTCGATGTGCAGGAACGACACCTTGCCCTTGACGTTCTGGCGGCGGATGCGCCCTGCGACCGTCACTTCGATGGCTGGAACCGTCTCCGGGCTGGCGGCGGAGCGCTCGGCTTCCTCATAGGCGGCGATGGCCTGCGCCGCCGTGTGCGTGCGGTGAACGCGGGCCGGATAGGCGTTGATGCCAGCCGCTTCGAGCGTGGCCAGCTTGTCGAGGCGTTCCTGTTCGAGGCGGTTCGGTTCCCAGGTCACGGCAGATGCCACTCCTTCAGGTCTTTCAACCCGGCTCTGCACAGCGCACAGATACGGGATGCTGGCGGCGCGGCCCGCTTCGGCCGCAGAACGAGCGGATAGGATACAACAAGAAAGCCCCGGTTTCGCGGGGCTTTCTGAGACACAAGCCAAATGTCGCCCTAGGCGATGGCCTTGACGATGAAGGTGATCGCGCCTTCGGGCGCATTCACCTGCACCTTGTCGCCCACCTTGGCGCCAAGAATGGCCTTGCCCAGCGGGCTTTCGACCGAAATCTTGCCTTCCTGCGGGTTGGCCTCGGCCGAGCCGACGAGGTGATAGACTTCCTTGTCCTTCGTGCCTTCCTCGACGACGGTGACGACCACGCCGACCTTCACCGAGTCCTTCTTACCCTTGGTCTCTTCGATGACCTGGGCGCTGCTCAGGATGCCGTCGAGGCGCATAATCTCGCCTTCAACGAAAGCCTGCTCATTCTTGGCGTCTTCATATTCGGCATTTTCCGTCAGGTCGCCACCCTCTTCCAGGGCCTGGCGCAGCCGTTCAGCCACCTCGGGGCGGCGAACGTCCTTGAGGTATTTGACACGGGTTTCCAGCTCCTCAAGGCCCTTGACGGTCAGATATTGTGGTGTATTCATAGCTCACTCCTTGCGACAGCCGCAACCGGCGGATGCACTAACTAACACAAAGACACAGCTTGTCCGCTGTGCCTGCGCCGCGTCACTCTTAAATGTTCCCCTACGATAGCATTTTGTCCTCGAAAAGTAAAGTAAAATTCGCGCAAAGATATTCTAACGGCTGGCAACCGGCAGGGTGAAGCTGAACGATGCGCCAAGGCCCGCTTCGCTGCTAAAGAACAGTTCGCCGCCCTGCACATCCAGCAGTTGCCGCGCGATGAACAAACGCAGCCCCGCGCCCGGCTGGCCTTGAACCAGCGCCTGATGGTGAGCGCGAAAGAATGGCGTGCCGATTCGGTCCGCTTCGTCCGGCTCGAATCCGATGCCGGTATCCGTGACCGTGAACAGCACATCGGTGCCCAGCGTTTCGGCCGCCACGGTTACTTTGCCGCCGTAGTCGGTATAGCGAACCGCATTGTCAACCAGTGTGTCGAGGATTTCCTGGCTCAGGTCGCCATCAGCCAGTACCGGGGGCAGGCTGGCATCCGTATTCACCTCGAACTGCTGATCGCGGGCGCTGGCGCGCGCCGCCAGGCTGCGCCGGGTTTGCCGCAGCAGTTCGGCCGGGTCGAAGACGATGGGGTGGACGACGATCAGGCCGCGCCGGATGGCGTTCAACCGGTCGAGCGCGTCGAGCAGAGACAGCAGTTCCTCCATCCGTGTACGGGCGCGGGTGCCGAAACCCGCTTCATCAAACAGCGATTGAACCAGCGGCCGCAGCAGAAACCGGTATTGAGAGAGGATGGCTTCCGCGCTTGGCATCGCACCTTCGACGCGGTCACTCCCGGCCAGTACGCCCGTGTCGAGGTGGTCGGGCGGCTCGGCCTGCGCGCCGTTCGTCGCTGGCCTGGGGTCGCCCGCCATTGGCGTTGATTCGGGCGCTTGCGGCCGGGAGGGGATTGCCACGGATGGCACGGGCACGGCGGCTAGTCGCAGTTCGAGGGCCTGCAGGCGGGCGCTCAGACTCTTGTTTTCGGCGGCCAGCTGCTCCAGCAGGTCAGTGACTTCGGTAATGCGCGCCGCCGCGACAGGCGGGGCCGCCTCCTTCAGCTTGCTGAGCGTATCGAACGCGCGCGCCTGAGTATCCTGCATCGTGTTCGGCCTAACTCATCCCCGGCAAGGTGATGAAGAACTGGCTGCCTTTGCCCGGCTCGCTTTCGGCTTTCACCTCGCCGCCCATCAGCTTGATGATGCCGTATGCGACCGGGATGCCAAGCCCGCTGCCCTTGAAGTTACGGACGATCTCGCTATCTGACCGGAAGTATATCGTACCCAACTGCGCCAGTTCCTCCGGCGTCATGCCAATGCCGGTATCGGTGACGGTGACGACGAGTTTGCCGCCTTCGCTGCGCGCCGCCACGCTCACCTCGCCGCCGGTTTCCTGGGCCTGATAGCGCAGGCCATTCTCGACCAGCTTGTTGAGGGCCTTGGCGATCATCTCGCCATCGGTGTTGAGGATAGGCAGGCCCTGCGGAATATCGAACTTCAGCGCGCGCTCCAACTGCCCGGCGAGGGGAGCCATCGCCTTTTCCGTCATCATGGCGATGTTCTTGAACATGTCCATCTTGAAGGCCGTCTTGAGCGTTCCGTGGCGCAGCTTGTTCATGTCAGCCACGTCCTGCATCAGGGTTTCCATACGCCGCGAATTGGTGCGAATGATATCCAGAAACTGCTTCTGCATATCCGTCAGGCTGCCCATCGAATTCATCATGTCGGCGTAACCGCGAATGCTGGTCATCGGCGTTCGCAGTTCGTGAACCGCGTGGCCGATGAAGTAAGCCTGGTCCTTGAACCACGCTTCCTTGTCGAACGGCTCGGCCGTTACCTGCTTCGCCGCTTCGTCTTTCCCTTGTTGCAGTGCGGCCTGAATCGCCTCGATCTGCCCAGGCAGGCGCACCGGAACCAGCGCGCCGCTGCGGGCAGCGGCCAGCAGTTCCTCCAGCAGCTTCTCGACGGGGACAAACGGATCTGCCGTCATGGTTCACTCCTGCCAGACTGGTACGCTGAAGGTAAAACGGCTGCCCATACCGGGGGTGCTTTCGGCACGAATGACGCCGCCCATTTGCTCGACGAGGCGCTTGGCGATGAAGAAGCCGAGTCCGCTGCCCGGTTTCGAACGGGTGAAACTATCCTCCGAGCGCCAGAACTTGACGCCCAACTGGGCCAGGGCTTCGTCCGTCATGCCGATACCCGTATCGGAGACGCTGAAGCAGACCTGACCCGGAGCATGTTCGCAGGTCAGTAAAGCGGAAACCGTGATCGTGCCGCCATCGGGCGTGTACTTGGCGGCGTTGCTGACGAGGTTGGTCAGCACCTGCAGCAGGCGAAAATGATCAGCGCGCAGGTCAGGCAGGCCCGGCTCGACTTCTTCGGCCCACAGATGATGATGGGCCGCGATAGTGGTTTGCATGATATCGCGCAGTTCGGAAAGCAGGCGCGCAACACTAACGCGGGTTTCATCAATCAGGAACTGGCCACTCTCGATTCGGCTGATATCGGCCAGATCGGCGATCAGCTTGTCCACACGATAAACGGTTTCGCGAATGCGCTCGATATGATCCACCCGTTCGGCGTCCAGCCGGCCCGTCAGCAAAATCAGGTCGGCGTAGGCGAGGATCGTGCCCATCGGGGCGCGCAGATCGTGGGCGACGACCCCGACGAATTCGGATTTTGCCTGGTCGGCGGCAATGACGGCCGCGTGTAGGCGCGCGTTATCAATGGCGACCGCAGCGCGGGCGAGGATGCGCTCGGCGAGGTCAATCTCTTCGCCGCTGAATGGGCCGCGTCCGTCGTTGGGGCGGTGCATCGAGATGACAGCCAGCGTTTCGCCTTCATGCAGGATGGGTAGCAGGGTTACGCTGAGATTGCCGCTGGAGAAGCAAATGGTGCGGCTGGTTCCGAGGACATCGTGAACCTGCGGCCAGGCGTTCGCCAGCACAGCGCCCACCGGCAGGCTGGCGGCTGCGCCTGTGCGGTGGCGAATAACGGCTTCTCCCTCGTGCACAATAGCCGCATAACCTGCCTCGGCGGCGCATACCCGCGTCAGCCAGTCGAGCGTGACCTGGAGCGTGCGCCCTTCTTCCAGCGAGGTGTTGAGTTGGAGGTCAATTCGCCGAAGCTGCTGCAGCTCCTCGATGCGGGCGCTGAGGGCCGCGTCGGTTTGGCTGAACAGGCGGGCATGGTCAATGGCGACGGCCGCCTGCGCGGCGAAGGTTTCGAACAGCGGCAGCATGTCATCACCGGCGAAGACGCCCGGATTGCGCGAGTCGGCATAGATGACACCCATCACACTGCCGCGCAGGCGCAGTGGTACTGCGATGATGAAGCGCAGCATCTGCGTGACGACGCTCGAACTGTCGCGGAAGCGCGGGTCAAGCGCCGCGTTGGTGGTGAAGGTGGCTGCCCCTGTATCCAGCACGATATCCACCACGCTGCGGCTGTAGCGGAAGTCCTCGGCGTGCAGCGTTTGCTGATCGAAGTTGCGCGCCGTTCGCACTTCCGCGCTGCCGTCGTCATTTCGGAGGATCAGGAAGGCCCGGTCAGCCTGCGTCAATTCGATGACCGCATCAATCACATGCTCGAGTACCTGCGGCAGATCGAGCGAACTGCCCATCTCCTGGCTGATGCGATAAAGCACCTCGATTCGCGCCCGTTCGACTTGCGCGCGCCGCGAGAGCGATGTGCCACTGATGAAGGCTTCCATTTGGGCGAGGGCGCGGGCCAGCAGCGCCGGATCGGCCGCGCCTGAGTCCTGCTGGGCGCGCAGCAGGTGCAGGTCAGCAAGCAGGGCGTTGGCGTCCGCTTCGGAGGGTGAGGCGGCCGTTCGCTCAATCACCATCCGCGCCACTCTCCCGCGTTAGCCCCTGGAAGTAATCGCACTCGGCGTTCAACATGCAGTGCGGGCAGTCCGGTTTGCGGGCATGGCAAATCTCGCGCCCCAGCCGGATCAGATTGAGATGAAAGGCGTAGTAGTCGTCGGGCGGAACGATGGCTTCCATCACCGGGTGCGCTTTGTCGGCGCTGATGCCTTCGGGCAGGAAGCCGATGCGCTGGCCAACGCGGTGGATGTGCGTATCCACCGGAAAGGCCGGCATGTTGAGGGCGAAACACAAGACAATAGCGGCCGTTTTCGGGCCGACACCGTCGAAGCGCACCAGCCATGCCTTGGCCTCGTCCGCTGTCAGGTCGCCGAGGAAATCAATGTTCAGTTCGCCGCGCTCTTCCCGAATGCGGTGCAGTACCGCCTGAATGCGCGGCCCCTTCTGGTTGGACAGCCCAGCCGGCTTGATCGTCTCGATGATTTCTTCGACCGGCGCGGCGAGGGCCTCCTCCCATGTCGGGAAGCGTTCCTTGAGCGCGTCAAAGGCGCGGCTGCTGTTGCGGTCATTGGTGCTTTGGCTGAGGATGCAGGCGATCAGTTCGTCAAGCGGGGCCAGCCACGGTCGCCAGCCGGGATAGCCGTAAACGGCGCGCAGCGCTGCGGAAACCGGCGCATACTTGGCCGCGCGGCGGGCGAAATCGGGTATGTCTAAATCAGGAGTCTCAGTCATGTTGGTCATTTTAGCGCAGGCTGGAAGGTGAAACCGTTGAGCCGATGTAATTCGCGCTGGCGGCCCGGCGCAGGTCGCCCGTAGCCACATCCAGCCGCCATGTGCCCGGCTCGGCCGGGTCATTCATGAGCAGGGCGCGGCCATCCTCCGTCCAGGCGGCGGGCCGCAGCAGCCGCTCATCCGGGTCCTCGGCATTGAGGGCGCGCTGCGTGCCGTTGATCAGGTCAACGACGGCGTAGATAGCGCGCAGCTCGCCCGGCTGGCCATCAGGGATGAGTTGAAGCAGGGTGTAGACGGCCTTGCTGCCGTCCGGTGAAATCGTCAGGTCGCCCGCCTGCGTGTACTCCGCCAGACCGAGGCTGGGGATGACCTGGCTTAATCCGCGGTTCAGGTCGTACACGCGCACATCAAAGCCCGCGCTGGCCAGTGCCAGCCGCACAAATTGGCCGGCACCCACGCCGCCGCCGCAGTAGCAGCTCGCTTCGCCAGGCAGCGACGAAGCGCCGCCAGTGGCCAGATCGAGCGCGAACATGGCGGCGTACTGGCGCAGCGGGGCGATATCGGCGATGGTGTCGGGCTGGTAGTCCATGAACAGCGTGCCGCCGTCTTCGCTGAAGGCAATCGGGAAGGCGCGGATACCGGCGCGCGGGCCGTCGCGCAGCACCAGGCGTGCGCCCGCTCCCTGCGGGGAAGCGATGTAGGTGGCCGTAGATAGCGCATCCGGCGAACCTTCAGTAACGGTCCAGGCGACCAGGCCGGCTTCTGGTGAGTACGTCCAGTCAATACGCCGCGCACCGGCCGACGGCTGAATCAGCGGATGTTCGCTTGTCTGCCCATCAGCGCCAACCGCCAGCACGCGCCCGCTGCTTTCGTTGAAGAACACGACTTGCGGCCCGACGATGCTGTAGCGGTTGCCCGAAACAGACTCGCTTGATTGTTCGCCCGTCAGCAGGTTGTGCAGCATGAGCGTGTCGGCTTGGCCAGCTTCCGCCGCCTCGGAGACGAATGCCTCGACCGGCGCATCGGGCGGCGGGGCCGGTCGCGCCTGAACGGGCTGCAGCGCCAGCAGAACAGCGAGAACGAGCGCCAGCAGCATGGTCAGGCCAAGGCGGTGACGCGGTGGGCCAGTTCCGGCAGCGCGACACCCGACGGCTGGTCAATCCACAGGTCAGCGACCGGCGTGAGCGCACTGGGCTGCGGGTTGATTTCGATCACCGGCACGCCCCGGTCGCGGGCATCCATCGGCATATCGGCGGCCGGATGCACCATGCCGGATGTGCCAACGATGATCACCAGGTCAGCCTTGCTGATCGCGCTCCACGCCGCTTCGAGCACGGGCAGTGGCAGCATTTCGTTGAACCAAACGACATCCGGCCGAATACGCGCGCTGCAGTACGGGCAACGGGGCGCAGTGTCCGGCGAGTTCAGGCGGAACTTGTCGAGGTCAATCAGCGTCGGGTCGCCCTTGCAGTTCTGCGAACAGCGGCTGTCGCGCAGCCGCCCATGCAGGCGAATAACGTGCTGGCTGCCGGACTGTTCGTGCAGGTCGTCCACGTTCTGGGTGATGATCCACAAGTCCGGTTTCAGCGCTTCCAGTTCAGCCAGGGCATAATGACCGGGGTTGGGTTTGGCCGGGGCGGCGATCTGCCGCCGGTATTGATAGAAGCGCCACACCAGGTCAGGGTCACGCTGGAAAGCCTGCGGGGTGGCCAGTTCGGTCGGCTCGTACTTCGACCACAGCCCGGTGGCCGCGTCACGAAAAGTCGGCACGCCAGATTCGGCGCTGACGCCCGCACCGGTCAGGAAGACAGGCCGCTGGCTGGCGCGCAGCCGCAAAGCCGCCTGTTCGAGTTTTTCGCCCGCTGCCATCAGACTGCGCTCCATCCTTATTCTGCCGCACTCGCCGTGATTATAGGCCCCGGCCCGCATTCGTACTACAGACTGGCTGGCTTATACTATCGAGACATGAGCTGAGGGGCTGGTGAAGGTTACGCACAGTGACCGGCTTCGGACTTCGGATTGGGGGATGCAATGACGACCTTGCAGCGAATTGGCGTGGGTTCGGCTTTCAAGATCGGCGCGGTGGTCTACGGGCTGATGTTTCTGGTCTTCGGCCTGTTTGGGCTGCTCTGCAATGTGGCCCTGCTTGCGCCGCTGATGAGTACGGCCATCATGATGGATGGTGACATGGTGCGCACCCGTGACATGCTGGGCGGGCTGGGTGCGGCCAGTTTGGCGGGGCTGTGCTTTGCCTACGCGGTTGGCGTCGTCGCTTCGGCGCTGGGCGGCGGCCTGAGTACGGCGCTGCTGGCGCTGTTCTACAACTGGGCCGTGCGCTGGGTGGGCGGCCTGGAACTGGACATCACTGGCCCCGGCATGCAGCCAGGCGCCAACGTCATTCTGGGCGATATGCGCAGCGGCATGCGCTGATAACGGCCGCTTTTCCTGTAGTCAAGAGCGCAATCGTCGCCCTGCTGAGGCCCTCACCCTTAATCCCTCTCCGAACCGCTGTGCCTACGCGCGGCGAGTGGAGAGGGAAATTGAACCTGCACGATGAGCCTTTCACCCCTTCTCCGCTTGGGAGAAGGGGCCGGAGGATGAGGGCTGACGGGGTCTGGCAGAGGTAGGTTTTCGCGATCAGTCTGCCATCTCACATCTGCCCGCTTTGCGTCCATCCCGTTCACCATACGTTCCACCCAAACCAGCGTACCCGGTCTACGATGAAGGTTGCCGTACGGCCGGGCCGCCCGCCAAACGAGCCCATTTTGCGCCAACTGTCCCGATTTCTGTCCTGTTGTCCTGATTGTTCTTCCCTCAGTGTCCTGTCCTGCTCTTTTGATTCTGTCCGGTTGTCCGCTCTTTCACAGGCTCGCTAATAAACCCACCTCCGCCCACGCCACCTTGCGCTTTCCCGGTTGCGAACATCTGGACGCGCACGCCGTTCCCCCTCTACGCAGCGCAGCGGAGTGGAAGGGGGCATAGGTAGGTTATTTCTAGTCCACGAACCGACTTGATCGAAGCTGAAAATTGCATTACAATAAGAACAGTTGTTCTTAATCCGTGTCGTGTTCCACTAGCGAAGGAGTTCCAGGATGGCCGCGTTTCAGGATATTGCGCCGATGATCTGGCTTGACCACGGGGCCGAGGAAGCGGCGAATTTCTACGTATCACTCTTCTCCAACGCCCGCATCACCGGCACCGCGCGAACCGGGGCCGAAACGCCTTCCGGCAACGAGGTTGGCAGTGTGTTGACCGTCTCTTTCGAACTGGAAGGCCTGCCAATCACGGCCCTCAATGGCGGGTCATACTTCAAGCTCAATTCAGCCATCTCGCTGCTAGTGAGCTGTTCCACCCGCGAGGAAGTGGACTCGCTTTTTGGACAGCTTTCGGACGGCGGCAATGTCCTCATGCCGCTCGATACCTATCCGTTCAGCGAATACTTCGGCTACGTCCAGGATCGCTTCGGCGTGGCGTGGCAGATCAACTTCGGCGAACGGGCGCAGAAGGTCACTCCGTTTTTCATGTTCTGCGGCCCGCACGACGGCCAGGCCGAGGCTGCCGTCAAACGCTATACGTCACTATTCGATGGCGGGCACATCGAAGAGATCCAGCGCTTTACCAGCGCCGATGAGGGCGGCACGCCGGGCCACATCAAGCTCGCCGCTTTCCGGCTGGGCAACCGCGAGTTCATCGCCATGGATGGCGGGCCAGACCACGAGTTCACCTTTAACGAGGCGTTCTCGCTGGTGATCACCTGTGAGACGCAGGATGATATGGATGCCTTGTGGGCCGTCCTGTCCGTCCACCCTGAATCCGAACAGTGCGGCTGGTGCAAGGATGAGTTCGGTGTGTCATGGCAGGTGACGCCGTCCGAGCTGTTCACGATGATGCAGGACCCTGATCCCGAAAAGACGCGGCGCGTGACTGAAGCGTTCATGCCGATGCATAAGCTCGACCTGGCGGAGCTCCGCAGGGCCTACGCAGGGGCATAGTGGCAGCGATGGAGATCATTCACATCAACCCGGAGACAATGCATCGCAGCCCGGCCTTCTCGCAGGGCGTGATGGCCGTCAACCCCGGCCGGCTGCTGGTCATCGGCGGCCAGAATGGCGTGGACGCGGCTGGGCAGTTAGTTGGCGACGACATCCGTTCGCAAACGAAGCAGGCGCTGCAGAATTTGCTCACGGTGCTGATCGCGGCTGGTGGTACGCAGGAGAATGTGATCAAGCTCACCATCTATCTGACGCCCGGCCAGTCCATTCAGGATGGCTTCCAGGCTTCGCAGGAGGTGTGGGGCATGCACGCGACGGCTATCAGCGTGGTCTACGTCGCTGCGCTGGGCCGGCCGGGTGTGCTCGTCGAGATCGAGGCGCTGGCGGCCCTGCCCTAACCCGCATTCGCTGGCGTTGGTCAATGGACGTGGCGCGCTGCAAGAGTCCAGCGCGCCCTTTCCGTTTGGTTATGGGTCATGGCTATTCGCGTGCTGATCCTCCAGAATAGGCCCTAACGAAGGATAGGTAGAGCAGGCAGCCATGCTACGGTTTGTGGGCGCATTGAGCGGGGTGGGGCGCTGATGCCGCACCGTCCGCCGGTCAATCTGGCCGAACACCGCGCCGAACTGGTGGCTCTGTTGCGCGCCGTCGTGGCCCATCCCGAAGCGCGCGGCCGCGCCCTCGACAAGCTGCTCCGCGCGAACGCCGGCAGCCGCCTGTTTGGCCGCGATATCCTCATTCGCGCCTACCGCGCCTTCGCTGGAACGGACGGCCTGCCGCCGTTTGACCCCGCCGTGGTCGAGCGTTTGCGCATGAAGCCGGTGCGCAGCAGTTCCGGCGTGACGCCAGTGACCGTGCTGACCAAGCCGTTCCCGTGCCCCGGCGAATGCATCTTCTGCCCGAACGACGTGCGGATGCCCAAGAGCTATCTGGCCGATGAGCCGGGCGCGCAGCGGGCCGGGCAGAATGCCTTCGACCCGTACCTGCAGGCCATGTCGCGGCTGCGGGCCTACCAGAACACCGGCCACCCGACTGGCAAGATTGAACTGATCGTGCTGGGCGGAACATGGTCGTTCTACCCGGAAGCCTATCAGGTTTGGTTCATCCGGCGGCTGCTCGACGCGCTCAACGACTTCGGCGCGGGCGTAGATCGCACGGCGGAAGTTTGGGCCGCGCTCGAAGCGGGGTCGCTTTTTCACCCTGCCCAGCCAGCCCCGGCCGATACCGTGCATGGTCTGGCGGTCGGCGGCAGCCACACCTACAACCATGCCGTACAGACCATCTACCGGGACGAGACGCAGCGGTCGCAGCTTCTGGCGGCCCAGTTGGAGGCTGGCCAGCGTGAACGGTCGCCGCTGGACGAGTTCGCCACCTGGAACGAGTTGGCCGCTGTGCAGCGCTTGAACGAAGACGCGGCCTCCCGCTGTGTGGGGCTGGTGGTGGAAACGCGACCCGATCACATTGACGAAGACGAAGTCCGGCGGATTCGGCGGATGGGCTGCACCAAGGTGCAGATCGGCTTCCAGAGCCTGAACGACGATGTGCTGCGCCTCAACCGGCGCGGGCATACGGTCGCGGCGACGCGGCGGGCCGTGAAGCTGCTGCGTCAGGCGGGGTTCAAGATTCACGCCCACTGGATGCCCAATCTGTATGGTTCGTCGCCGCAGGAGGACGTGGCCGACTACCAGCGCCTGTTTGCTGACCCGGATTTCCGGCCAGACGAGCTGAAAATCTACCCCTGCTCGCTGATCGAGAGCGCCGAACTCATGAAATTCTACGAGGCGGGGCAGTGGCGGCCATATGCCGGCGCTGAACTGCTGGAAGTGCTGACGGCCTGCTTCCTGATGACGCCCGAATACTGCCGCCTGACCCGCGTCATCCGCGACATACCGGGGACAGACATCGTGGCGGGCAGCAAGGAGACGAATTTTCGGCAGCGCGTTGAGGCGGAACTGCTCCGGCGCGGCCAGCCGAGCGCCGACATTCGCGCCCGCGAAGTACGCTTTCGTGCGGTGGACGCCGAAACGCTGGCGCTCGACGAGCTGCGCTACGATACCTCGGCCGGGCGCGAAGTCTTCCTGCAGTTTGTGGATAGCGGCCGGGCGATTGCCGGTTTCCTGCGGCTGGCGCTGCCCGACCAAACCCTGCCGCCCCTCATGCCCGACCTCGCCGGCGCGGCCATCATCCGCGAGGTGCATGTCTATGGCCAGGCGGTCGAACTGGGCGAAAGCGGGCAGGGCCGTGCCCAGCACCAGGGATTGGGCACGCGCCTGCTCGAACGGGCCGCTGAACTGGCGGCCGCCGAGGGTTACGCTCATCTGGCGGTGATCAGTGCGGTGGGCACGCGCAGCTACTATCGCCAGCGCGGCTTCACCGATGGCGAATGGTATCAGGTGAGGAACCTGCCCACTGGATTCCCGGCGGAATGAGCAGGCGTTCCCCGTCAATGGTACAATGCTTCCGGTTCCGGGCGCTGGATTGAGACCGCGCGAATGACGACCTCGTTCACCACCAGCATGCGGCGGCGGCAAAATATCCGCCTTGTCCTGTTTTTGATCATCCTCGCCACGCTGCCGTTCTACTGCGTCGGTTTCGCGCTGTGGGGTTTCGCGCCGCAGAACAGCGGCAACACGCCGCCTCCCAGCAGCACCGTTCGCGCCACCGTGACGCCGCTGGCCACACGCACGCCGGGCGGCCTTTTCCCGACGTCGGGCGTGGCGACGCTGATGAACACGCCGGGACAGTTCATTCCGCCGCCGGTGCTGCCAACCTTCGGCGGCTTCACGACCGCCACGTTCATCTTCCCGACGCCGCCGACGCTGGCCCCGACGCTGACGCTGCCCTCGTTCCCGACGGCGACGAGTGCCCCGGTCATCACCAACACCACCATTCCATTCATCACCGATACGCCGTTCGTCGTACCGGATACCGACGGCGATGGCGTGCCGGATAATCTCGACCCGTGCCCGAACGATCCGTTCCCCGGTACAGGCTGCCCGCCTGCGCCGACGGCCACCACCGACCCGGGTATTCTGCCGACGGATACCGCGCTGCCGCCGTAAACCGGCGCTTCTCACACCAGGGAGGTTTCATTTGCCATTCGATGTGAAGGCTCATCTGCGCGCGCTGGTCGAGGCGCACGGCCCGCCCGGCCATGAGGATGCCGTGCGCGAATTGCTGCGTGAGGCGTGGTCGCCGCTGGTGGACACGCTCGAACAGGATCGTCTCGGCAGCCTGATCGCCATTAAGCGCGCTACGCGCCCATCCGATCCGCCCCGCCGTATCATGCTGGCCGCGCACATGGACGAAATCGCGCTGATGGTCAGCGGGGTGCTGGACGGCTTCATCATGGTCAATCGCGTGGGCGGCATAGATGCCCGCGTGCTGCCCGCCCAGCCGGTGCTGGTGCATGGCCGCCGCCCGCTGGCGGGTGTCGTCACGTCCAGACCACCACACCTGCTCACGCCCGCCGCCCGCGCGAAATACACGCCGGTGGATGAACTGCTGATTGATGTCGGCCTTCCGCCGGAAGAAGTAGAGGCGCAGGTGCGCGTGGGCGACCTGGTGACGCTCGACGTGCCGATGCTCGAACTGCTTGGCACGAAGGTGGCCGGCAAGGCGATGGACGACCGCGCCTGCCTAGCGGCCGTCACATACTGCCTGCACGAGCTGCAAGGGATGCACCACAGTTGGGATGTGGCCGCAGTGGCGACGGTGCAGGAAGA
>JAEURB010000116.1 GCA_016788435.1 Anaerolineae bacterium
CGCGCCATCGGCGAAAGATCATCGGGCTCCCTCGGCTTCCTGTGTGGTTCGCAACTGCTCGACGGCAGCCTGCACCGCCCGTTCGACGGCAGCATCCAGTTCAGCAGCATCGCTCGACGCGCTCACGCCCGCCGAGCCGGCATCGAGCGAGTCGAGCAGCTTCAGCGCCTGCACGCCTCGTTCCATCCATAGCTCGCGGTCATGCTGGTATTCAGCCTCGTCTAATTTGCCGAGTGCGTGATCCTCATCCAGATCGCGCATGTTGCGCAGCACACGCTCGTAGTAGGCCAGCACCCGTTCGCGCTGGAGGCTGGCCGCCTGGCGCTCGGGAACGGCGCGGCGGCGCATGAATGGCGCAGCGATGAAGGCCAGCACCAGCGCCGTCAGGATTAACGCTGCCAGCAATCCGGCCAGGCTCACGAGGCGCTCTCCCCTTCCGCCAGCAGGCTATCTACCGTTTCCCGCAAGTCCTGTTCATTCACGACCGAGTAGATGAACTGCCGGACTTGCCCCTGCTGGTCAATGATGAATGTCTCTGGCACGCCGGTGATGTGGTACAGCTCCTTGCTGATGATGGTGCCGGTATCGGGGCCGTTCGGATAGGTGATGCCGAACTCGTTCATGAAAGCGACCGAGTCCGGGTCGAGGTCGGCAAAGGCGACGCCCAGCACGACGACGCCATCATCCTGATAATCGCGCCACATGGCTTCGAGCGCGTCCGCCTCGTCGCGGCACGGGCCGCACCAACTGGCCCAGAAGTTGAGAACGACGACTTTCCCGCGTAAGCCAGACAAGCTGACGGGCTGGCCGTCGAAGGTGGTCATCGAGAAATCCGGCGCCGTGCCGGACTCCGGCTGCGACTGGCTGTTGCGAACGAGCGCCACGCCGAAGATGGCCGCAATGACGACCACGCCGATCAGCGCCAGCAGGCCAAACGGGCCGAGGCCGCGACGGCGCGGTGGCGCAGCGTCTGGCTGGCTGAGTTCAGTCAGTGGGTCGGGGTAGGTCACGGGGCGGCTAATCCTTCAAATCGCGTTCGAGCGTAGCCCGGTACGCAGCCTCATCGGCCGCTTCAACGGGTGGGTGATCAGCAGGCGGCGCAGTGGGCACGTGCCGCTGGGTACTGCGCCAGCGCCAGAACACCCCAACGCCGCCTAGCAGCAGCGCGCCAGCGATCAGCCATGGCACGTAGACCGACAAGCCGCGCAGCGTCGGGTCGAGCGGGGTGGCAGAGGCGCGTTCACCGTAGCGGGCGACGAAATCGGCGATGATCTGGCTTTCCGTGCGCCCAGCGGCCAGTTGCCCACGAATATCCTCGCGCCAGCGTATGCAGGCGGCAGTCATGCACACGTCGAGCGGCTCGTTCTCGCAGACCGGGCAGAACATCTGGCGGGCGATGGCGTTCACCTGGTCGTCGGTGATAGCCGCGCCGCCATCCTGGGCCTGTGTGAGCGATGCGACCAGCAAAATCAGCAGGCCGAACGCCAGAATCAGCAGCGAACGGCGGGAGGAGGCGTTACAGGCCCTCACCCTTAATCCCTCTCCCTCAGGGAGAGGGAAAGAGACATGCTGAACGCGCAACTCGCCCCATCTCCCTGAGGGAGAGGTTAGGGGATGATGGCCGGACGACGCGCTAAACCTCACCCCTCGGTCCCCTCTCCGTACACGGAGAGGGGAAGAAAGATTGTTCTCTGCGCTCCCCTTCTCTGTGTGCGGAGAGGGAGCAGCGAATGCGGTCGCTTCCCCTCTCTCCGCGACGCCCTGCGCCTGCGTGGGCTGCGTGGGAGAGGGGGTAGGGGGTTGAGGCCTATTCATCACGCCACCACCCCGGCCGCGGTGGGCTTGGCGCGCCGCCGTTCGCGAACGCTGGCCGGCGCGCTTTCGGCGGGCCAGGCGCTGATCAACGTGCCAACAATCAGGATCAGCCCGCCCCACCAGATCAGGTTGATGAGCGGGTTGATGTAGACCTTGAAGGTCGCCGAGCCATCGGCCTGCCCCGCCACGAACAGCACGTAGAAGTCGTTTTCGAGCGTGCTATATGAGCCGGGGATGATCATCGTCATGCCCTGCTGGCCCTCGGTGGACGGGTAGATGTCGTGGCGCGGGCGCAGCGAGGCAACCTGCGCGCCATTTCGCGCCAGCGTAAGGTTGGCGATATCCATGAAGCGGCCGTCTTCAGCGATTTGGCCGGCGTCAATGCCCTGAAAGGTCATCGAGTAGTCCTGAAATTGCAACGCCTCGCCGGGGCGCAGCGTTTGCTGGGTTTCGGCCTGAAAGAGCGTACTGCCGATGACGCCCAGGCCGATGACCGTGATGCCGAGGTGGACGATGAAGCCGCCATAGCGCCGCCGGTTACGGCCGAACAGCGCAATCGTCGCCTGCACGATGTTCTCGCCCGTCGCACGCGCGCGGGCTGCGCCGCTGCGCCCGATCTCGTAGAGGGCGACGAAGCCGGAGAGCATGACGATGCCGTAGGCGAAGAGCGCCCCGCCGCCGCGCGTACCGGCAATGCCGATGAGGAGCAGCGCGATCAGAGTCAGACCGAACGGCACGACCATCGCCCGGCCCAGCCGTTTGGCCGAGCCAGCGCCCCACGCCGAGAGGGGCGCGATGCCCATCAGAATGTACATGGCGGCGAAGAGCGGCGCGGTGACCTGAGTGAAATAGCTCGCACCGAGGCTGATATCGGTATTGAAGACGAGCTCGCTGAGGATGGGCGCGCCGAAACTACCCCAGAAGATCGCGAGGGCGAGGGCAACAAAGACGACATTGTTGAGCACAAACAGCGTTTCGCGGCTAGCCAGCCCGGCGAAGCCATGCTCGCTGCGCAGCTCACCGCGATTCCAGCGCCACAGGGTCAGCCCGACGGAGACGAGCGTTACTGCGGCCCAGAACAGGAACATCGCGCCGCCGATGCTGCTCTGCGCGAAGCTGTGGACGCTGTCAATCAGGCCGCTGCGCGTGGCGAAGGTACCGAAGATGACGGCACTGAAGGTGAAGATGATCAGGAACATGTTCCAGACCTTCAGCATGCCGCGCTTTTCCTGAATCATGACGCTGTGCAGGAAGGCCGTGCCGATCAGCCAGGGGATGAAGGCGGCATTCTCGACCGGATCCCAGCCCCAGTAACCACCCCAGCCCAGCACATCATAGGCCCAGCGCCCGCCGAGCAGCAGGCCGAGACTGAGGAACAGCCAGGCGATCAGCGCCCAGCGCCGCGCCGCCTTGATCCAGTTGGTGCTCAGATCGCCACTGGCCAGCGCCGACATGGCGAAGGCGAACGGGATGACGAAGCTGACGAAGCCGAGATAGAGCAGCGGCGGGTGGATGATCATACCGAAGTGGCGCAGGAGCGGATTGAGGCCGCGCGCCGTGGCCGCCAGCCGAACGGCGGATGGCCCTTCCGCGCCGGCCGGGATGAAGACAGTCTGCGCGACCGAGCCATCGGGCATGATCCAGATGCGCGCGAACGGGTTTTCGAGGAGCAGCGACAGGCCGAGGAAGAACGCCGAAACAGCCATCGTGTAGACGATGAACCAGGGCATCAAGCGCCGGTTGCTGTTCCAGTTGATGAGCAGCGCCACAAAGCTGAACCCGCTCATCAGCAGATTCCAGAACAGTAGCGAGCCGGACTGGCTGCCCCACAGCGCGGTGAAACGGTAGAAATCGGGCGTGTTGGGGTTGGTGACCTGCCAGACGTAAGCGATCTGGTACTGTGCGGTCATTAACGCGATGAGCAGCGCCAGCGATGCACCCAGCGTGAGCGGGAAAACCAAGAGCGCGGCGTTGCGGGCGCTGATGATGAAGGCCTCGCGATGCCTGAGTGCGCCCCACAGCGCGGCGATTACAGCATAAGTGGCCGCCCCGAAGGCCAGCGCCAGGGCAGCCAGCCCAACTTCGGCCAACACCGGATTAAGCTCCTTCGGCCGGCTGCGCGATGGACTGGTCCGGGCCGCTTTCCGTGAAGCGCGTTGGACACTTCAGGTTCAGTTCTCTGACGTGAAAGGTGCCTTCCGGGCCGAGCGTGCCGGTCATCAGCGCCTGCGCCTCGTGCTGCAGCAGTTCCGGCTTAACCTGATTCTCGACGCGGATCTGCAGGCGATTGGCGTTCGGGTCTTGAACGGCCTCGTGCAGTGCCAGCGCCAGATCGGGCGTTTGATCGGGCACGTTGGCCACCGTGAAGGTGATCAGCAGCGCCTCGGGGTCGTATTGAATGGTCGCGCCATCCACTGCGCCGGATACGCGCACCGTTTGGCCGGCGTACTTAGCGGGGTTGGCCAGCAGTTCATCCACGGTAATGAAATAGCGTGCGCCCGACATCGTGCCGCTGAGGACGAGGAACGCTACCGCGCCCAGTATCAGCAGGCCGCCCGCCATAAACTTCCAGCGGCCGCTGCGGCCGGGCCGGGCGGGCGTGGAAACGGCGGACGTAGGGGCTTTTTCCCATGGTGCAGGGGCCATGCGTGAATAATCTCCGTTTGCTTCAATCAGCCAAGCAGACCGGCATTATACCAGCCCGCCAAAGCTATCTTGCAGTCCGGCGCGGCGGGCGCGCCTATTCCTTATGGTGGTCGCGGTAGCGGTCGCGGGCCAGCATGAGCAGGCCGAGCACGGTCGCGCCACCCAAGCCGAGCAGCAGAATCAGCGTACCCATTCCGGCGGCGCTGGCAGGTTGCGCGGGAGGCTGCTGTTCAGCCGTTACGTACGGCACTTCAAAGGCGACCGGGGCCAAATCACCTGTCTGCGCTCCGTCCGAAGGTGCCGTTCCGCTTCCATCCCCCGCCCCGGCGGCCGGCGTCAGGGTCGGCAGCGGCGTCAGAGAGGGGGCCAGGCTTGGGACGGCGGTCGGCTCGGCCGTCGGCGGCTCGGTAGGCGCAGGTGTACCCATCGGCGTCAGGCTCGGCAGCGGCGTCGGCGACGCGCCGAGGCCCGGCGTCAAACTCGGCAGCGGGGTGACCGGCTGGCTATCGGCGGGAGCGGGTGTAGCAGTGACAAATGCCGGGCCGCCGGGCGTCAGGCTCGGCAGCGGTGTCAGGCTGGCCACCAGGCCCGGAGGCGCAACGGCCACCGTGACAGCGGGATCAGTCGTCGGAGAGACGATGGCCGGGCCGCCCGGCGTCAGGCTTGGCAGCGGGGTGACCGTAGCCGGGCCGGACTGCGGATTGGCGGGCGCGTTAGTTGCAGTAGCGGCTACTGCGCCGGCGGGCGTCAGGCTAGGCAGGGGCGTCAGCGTTGGAAGATCGTTGGGCCGCCGGGTGGAAGTAGGCATATTCGGCGGCCGGGGCGTCGAAGTGAGCACCGCCGGGCCGCCGGGCGTCAGGCTCGGCAGGGATGTGATCGTGGCCGGGCCGCCTGAACCTCCGCCAGCGAGCGCAGTTGCTGTGAGCGCGAAGTTGCCCACGCCGTCCTGTGCGGCCAGGCCCGACGCCATGAAGAACAGCGCGGCCAGGATGCCGGCCAGGATGACAAGTTGCAGGGAACGCAGCTTCATGACTCCAACGCTCCTTGATGCGGAGACTGGTGACGGGTTCAGGGTCGCTTACGACCGGCCTGCCATTGTAACGAACATTGCGCAGGCTGACGAGGCAGATCCTGATCAGTCCAAAGTTATCGCATCAAATTGCCCGCATGGCCTTCATCCCTAACCGTCCTCGAGAGCAACCTCACCCCCTTACCCACTCTCCGAAAAGCGAGAGGGGGAGAAAAGCGCGGGGCAGTTAGTGAGCCTGTGACAGATCGAGACAAAGAGACAGAATCAAAATAAGAGACAGACACTTGAGGGAAGAAGCTACGAGACAACAGGACAGAATGACGAGACTCCAATTGAGGCGAAGACGCATCGGAACAACGAACAACCGAACAGAATCAGACTAGCGAACATGGACTGAGGGAAGAAGTTGGCGAACATCCGAACAGAACAGAGGACAAGTGACGTGTCGTGCGGCAGTCTGGCACTGTTCCAGCATAGTGCAGACGGTCTATTCGCAGGTGAACGTTGGGTGGACTGGAGGGACGCAAACGGGCAGACGTGAACGGCGCGTGTCTTGCCCTTTAACCGGCGGGGCGCTCATGAGCGCCCCGTGCAGATGGACCATCCCCGGGCACTCTGCTGTCCCAAACAGCTCTCGCCGTCAAGTGTGCAGCGGGGAGAGGCCGGGGCTGTTGCAGAGTCAGGCAAGTAGCCCCTTGCGTGAGGAGGCAACGGGCTGAAGCCCGCTGTTGAGTTTTTCCTTTCCCGGTGACTTTGCAACAGCCCTGGGGGAGAGGCCGGGGAAGGGTTTGGCACAGAGACATTGGGTACGCTCGCAAGCGCACCAGATATTCGACTTGTCAATTGCCGTGTGCCGCTTTCCAGCAAAACGCCCCAGCCAGTTGGCCGGGGCGCAAGTGCTTCCGGGCGAACAGCCTAGCCTTGCACGGTAGCCTGGCCGGGATACATTACGGTGATTGGCCCAACGCCAAGCGTGCACTGGCAGGTGCAGGTGGCGTTGATCACTGGTACCCCTCCAACCGTAATCTGCGGCACGCCAGGCGACCAGGGAGCGACGATGACAGGTGTGCAGGGGGCCGTTGCACCAACAGCCTTGGCGGATACAGCGGCAGGATTAGAGGGCGAGTTGCAGATACCGAATGGGAGGACATTGACGAAGGGCACCATATCCTGAATGGTCGCCACCGGTTTCCCTTCGACCATCACTGGAGGGCCTTTGGGAATGACGACCAGTTGCTGCGGGGCTGCCCCCATCGGGCACATGATCTGCGCGCCCATCACAACCAACGGTGCTGACATCGCCGAAATCTCCTTGTTTCACCAACGGACTATCTAGTCAGCATAGCCCCGGCTGCCATAATACGCCAATCCACCAACTAAAAGAGGCGCACCTTGCGGCGCGCCCCTTCGCTGGCGGTGAAGCAATTGGACTTACTGGGGCGGCAGCGGCTGATCCTGCGTTTCGAGGAACGCGATCAGGTCGGCCAAATCCTGGTAGGTCAGGCGGTCGGCGAAGTTTTGCGGCATCACGCTGGCCGGATAGCCGGGCGTCACGTAGGCGTTAGGATGCGTGATCGAGGTGGCGAGGAACTCCTCCGCCGTCATGCCCGCGTTCTCAGGCTGCTGCAGGCGGATATCGGTCACGCGAGTCATCGTGCCTTCCATGAGCGGGGCGACAGCGGCGGTCATATGGCAGCCCGCGCAGGCCAGCGCGCCGTTATACATCACCTGGCCGTTCTGCGGGTCACCGGTCACGGTCGCCAGGTTCTCCATGATCGTGGGCATTTCAGTGTTGACGCCAATCGTCTGCACGTCTGACGAAACCACGGTGGACGGGTCAACCGGGACAATCGGGAACTGGTTGACGGCGTTGGCGTCTTCAACCGTCCAGGCATCGCCAATATTCCAGTTGAGGATGTAGTTGGTGAGGTCTTCGATCTGGTCCATACGCAGCGGGCCACCAGCGGTTTGGCTCCAGGCGGCCATCGGCTGCGGCCAGTACGACTCGCTAGGCGGACGGCCGGAGATGATGGTCGTCTCGACGAAGGAACGCAGGGTGCCACCCCAGCCGAGATTTTTCAGACGGCTGGGTTCTTCGGGGTTGTAGCCCTTGTCAACCGCCGGCTGCAGGCTGGCGATAATGGCGTCGCGCTCGGCGTTGAGGGCAGCTGTTTCGGTTTCGATCTCAGCCTTGCGCGCATCGGTCGTGGCCGAGTTGGCCGCTTCGGTTTGCAGCGCCGCGATCTGACGATCCACATCGGCCAGGTAGTTGAAGCCGAACAAGTATGGGCTGTTCAGCGCGGGCGCGCGGCCCGTGAGGCCCCGGCCATCAATCCCGTGACAGGTGGAACAGTTGGTGTTGAACATCGTCGCGCCGCGCTCGATGGAACGGGCCAGATACTGTCCTTCGAAGGCCGTCATGCGCGCGGCTTCGTTGATGGCGATCCATCCCACCAGGATCATGATGGCGATGAAACACAGGACACCGACGAAGATTCGCCCGTCAATGCTCTCGATGAGCTCTCGTTTCAGGTTCACGAACTAAACCCCCGGTGCTGCGAAGTACTGCGAATCTTCGTGCAGATACATGTGCTGGCCGTTGACGCGGATCACTGGGTTCCCGTTGGCGTCGGTGATGAGTACCGGGTTCCCATTGGCGTCAAAGACCGGCTTGCCATCCTCAATCTGAACGGAGTCCCACACGATGACGACGTCGGCGCGGCGCAGGCCATCCTGCTGGTCCGTGATGATGACGCCGCCCCAGGCGTTGTGCAGCTCCGCATTATTGGCTTCGAGGTCTTCATAGAATGTACGAAGGGCCTCTTCCAGTTCCGGCGCGTCGGCAGGAACCGGCACGAAGCTGATGCTGCTGACACCCAGATGTGCGTCGTTTTGCAGGTAGGCGAGCAGTGCAGCGGCCTGGCCGTTATCCTGAATCTCCTCGTTGAACGAGGCGACCACGCCACTTTCTTCACCGGGCAGAGCCTCAAACTGGGCGGTCGTGTACTGGCCAGGCACCAGTTGGTCGAAGGGGACTGGCCGCAGGTGGCCCATGTGGTTATGGGCTGGCTCCATCACCATCGCGTGCAGCACTTCCGAGTCGGCCGACGTTTTCACGCCGAACTCTGACAGCCCCATGTAGCTGAGGACCACCAGACCGGCAAGCAGGATGAACGACACGGTGAAGGCGAAGCGGCGGCTGGCATAACGGCGGCTCCTAGTCACATCCAGATAAGGCATGACCAACAGGAAGACGACGACAATGGTGGGGAAGATGATGCCCCACAGCACCTTGTCGCCGAGCTTGAGCGCGCCCTGAATCCAGAGGAAATACCACGGCGCAGTCGTGCCGAGCGGCGTGATCTGATTATCGGCGTGGTTCTCGAGCGGCGCGTGGAAGAACCAGGTGACAAACACGACCAGGATCAGGGTGGTGATACCGATCCACATCAGTTCGCTGGTGAGCACGTCTGGAATGAAGTAGACGCGCTTGTCGAGCGGCACGCGCTTGGCGGTATCTTCGCCGATATTCTCCTCACCGGGCGGCAGGCTGTGGCCGTGAATCACGACCTTATAGTAGTGAACGCCGGTGAAGATGAACAAGATGGCCGGTACAGCCAGCACGTGCAGCAGATAGAAGCGGAGCAAGCCGTTGGCGCCGATATCGGGGCCACCGCGTAACAATAAGTTGAGCGTTTCGCCGACGATTTCCGGCGGAGCCGCCTCCACCATTGAAGCGCCGATAGTGACGGCCCACAGCGCCAACTGGTCCCATGGGAGCAGGTAGCCGCTGAAGCTGAGGAACATCGTACAAATCAGCAGAATAACGCCCGTGAACCAGGTGAACTGGCGCGGGCGTTTGTAACTGCCGGTATAGAACGTCCTCAGCATGTGCAGAAAAACGATCAGCACCATTAGTTCGGCGCCGAGGCGGTGCAGGTCACGCATGAACTGACCGAGTGGCACATTGCTCATGATGGCGAGCATGTTGGCATAGGCCACATCCGGCGACGGTGTGTACCAGATCATCAGGAAGATGCCGGTAATCGTCTCGAAAAAGACGAAATAGGTTGAAAGCCAACCCAACCGGAACTCGGGATAGATGCCGGTGACCGACTTGTGGAAATAGCTCGGCCGCATGTGCAGCCAGAAGCCGTCGGCGTGGGGCTGCAGGCGGGGATTGGGCTTGCGGCTGGCCGGTTCGCCGCGCAGCGCCTCGCGAAGGTCCTGGAGGTTCATGCCTGCGGTGACGCGTTCGGTCACCTCATTCACGCCTTCAAAGATCGCGCGGCGCAGACCCTTCTCCTTCACATCATCCAGAAAGGATGGCCAGGGAAGTACCGACATGCAAAAGCTCCTTCATGGAAACTCGCGGGTGCGTTCCAGCAGGATGACGATCAGGCGAATTCGATGCCGCGTCCGGGACTCTTGATGCGCTTGCCGGTATCCACCTGCACAAGCTGAATCTGGCGGCCTTCCAGCGGGATGGGATCGCCTTCGGCATTCATGGTGGCGCTGGTTCCATCAGTAAACACGATGGTGGTTGGGAAGCGGTCGAGGTTACGCGGCGCGGGGCCGTCCAGCCATTGACCGTAGATATCGAACTTGGAGCCGTGACACGGACATTCGAAGCGATGATTCTGATCCACCCACTTGGGCAGACAGCCGAGGTGAGTGCAGACACCGAACAGCACGGTCAAGCCTGCGTTGGCGTTTGACACCCAGAAGCGGCCGGAGGCTTCGTTGAACGGCGCGGTATCCAGGCTGGGCACCTTGTCGGCCGGCACGAGGAATGTACCGCCGAACGTGCCTTCCTTGAAGCGCGGCAAGCCGAACCACACCAGCGCCGCGGCTGCTTCGCCGATCAGCAACAGGATCGACGCGCCCCAGATGTAGTACAGAAATTCGCGGCGCGACGGGCCAGCGACCCGAATGGCCGGGGCGGCCGGAGCAGTAGTGACCGCGGCGGAAACCTGTTTCTCGTTCGTAACCACGCTGCTCATAGCGCGGAGCTCCTCCTGCGTGACTGGCAAATGCGCGAAGCCGCTACCGACCTGCGCGTATCTCCCGGGATGGCGGTAGAGTTTACGCCATCCGACTATAACATACAACCATTGGCCCAGACAGATTTCCACGCCGGGGCGCGCGAGAGGACTCGCGCGTGCAGCGAGGCATTGTTCAATGTATCACAAGCATTTTGAGGAGTCAAAATCTCGGTGAAATGGGGAGGAGCGGGAGTGCAAGGGGAACAACCGTGAAACCTTCCCCCTGCCCCTAGCAGGGGTAAGTATTTGATACAGGGTGCTTGGTGTATTGCAGTCACCACCCC
>JAEURB010000162.1 GCA_016788435.1 Anaerolineae bacterium
GAACGTGGATCACCCACCAGCCGCGCTCGAACATGAACAATGCCGTCGGCGCGATGGCCTTCGATGCGCTGATGGCGCGCGGCATGAAGGTCGCTATTGGCAACGATGGCTTCAGTAACGCCATGTGGCAGGAGTGGAAAGCGGCCTATTTCCTGCACAAGGTGGTCAACCGTGACCCGAGCCGGGCCAATGGGGCGGACGTGTTCAAGGCGGCGACGGCCAACAACGCAGCCCTGCTCGAAACCTTCTTCCCCGGCGAGCAGTTTGGCGTACTGGCCGCGGGGGCGCGGGCTGACCTGATTTTCGCGGATTACCAGCCCTTCACCCCGCTGACCGGCGGTAACCTCCCCTGGCATGTGATCTTCGGCTTCGAGCCTTCGATGGTGACGACGACGATTGTGGATGGCCAGGTGCTGATGCGCGACCGCCAACTGCTGACGCTCGATGAGGCGGCGATTATGGCCGAGGCGCTGGCCCACGCGCCTGCGGTTTGGGAACGGTATAACGGGTTCGTGGCCCAGGTGCTGTAACGTGGGAGTGCCTGCCCGCAAAGGGAAGCGCGGATTCGAGTACAATGGAACCGGTTGCGTTCGCGCAGGTTGCGGATGCCAGGGCGGATGAGGAGTGTCAACTATGACGGGACAGGATTCCCCGTTGCTCGTCAGTATTGCGGTGCTGGGCGGAACTGGCAAGGAAGGCTCGGGGCTGGCGATGCGCTGGGCGTTGCAGGGTTACAAGGTCATCATCGGCTCACGCGATGGCGAACGGGCGCGCCAGCACGCCAGCGAGATGAACGAAAGGCTGGGCAGCGAATACGTGGTGGGTATGCAGAATGCCGAGGCCGCCGCCGCAGCAGACCTGGTTGTGCTGAGCGTTCCCTATGCCGCCCACGCCGATACGCTGCGCAGCGTCGCTGCCGAGGTGCAGGGCAAGGTGCTGATTGATCTGACTGTGCCGATGCAGCCGCCGAAGGTACGTACCGTCCACCTCCCTGCGGGCGGGGCGGCGGCGCTCGAAGCGCGCGAACTGCTGGGCGAGGGCGTGCGAATCGTGTCGGCGTTCCAGAACGTCAGCTCTGAGAAGATGGCCCAGCCCGATAGCCGGGTGGATTGCGACGTGCTGGTGACTGGCGACGATGACGACGCCAAGGCGGACGCGCTCAAGCTGGTCGAGGCGGCCGGGATGCGCGGCATTGATGCCGGTCCGCTGGCTAATGCCGTGGCTGCCGAGTCACTCACTCCGGTGCTGCTGTACATCAACAAAAAGTACGGCGTGAAAGGCGCGGGCATTCGTATTACGGGACTGTAGACGATCATGAGCGCGCCAGAACTGGCGCTGATTGGCCTTCACGGCCTCCCGATCATCCAGCCGGGCGACGACCTGGCCGCGCTGATCGCGGAAGCGCTCGGCCGCGCCGGATTGACCCTGCACGACGGTGACGTGCTGGCCGTCACCTCGAAGATCATCTCGAAAGCCGAGGGGCGTTATGCGGCGCTGGCCTCGGTGACACCGGGTGATGAGGCGCTGCGCCTGGCGGCGGTGACGGGCAAAGACCCGCGCATGGTCGAGTTGGTGCTGCGCGAGAGTGTGGCGGTCGTGCGTTCCGCACCGAACGTGCTGGTTGTGCGCCACCGCCTCGGCTTTGTTTCGGCCAGCGCCGGCATTGACCAGTCGAATGTGGATGGCGGCGAGGATACGGTGCTGCTGCTGCCCCTCGACCCTGATGCTTCGGCACGGCGGCTGCGCGAACAGCTTGGCGAACGGTTGGGCATACTGCCCGCTATTGTCGTCAGTGATTCGCACGGGCGGCCATTTCGCCTGGGCAACGTGGGCGTAGCGATTGGCGCGGCGGGGCTGCCGGCCTTGCGTGACCTGCGCGGCCAGCCCGATCTGTTTGGCCGGCCGCTGAAAATCAGTATGCAGGGGCTGGCCGATGAAATCGCCTCGGCCGCCAATCTGGTGTCAGGCGAGGGCGGTGAAGGGCTGCCGGTGGTGCTGCTGCGCGGCTTGCTCTTTGATGCGACGGATGGCCGTGCCACCGACCTGCTGCGCCCGCCCGAGCAGGATTTGTTCAGGAACTGAGCGCGTGTGATGCAGAACCTGTTGCTCGTGCTGCTGCCGATTGCGGTCGTGGACAGTTTCAACCCCACGGCGACGGCGATGATCGTCCTGCTGCTGGCCACCCCGAAGCCGGTGGCGCGGGTGAGCGCGGCGATTGCCGGGTTTGGGGTGGCCTATTTTGCGTTCGGGGTACTGGTCGTGCTCGGTGCCAGCAGCTTGATTGCGCAGGTGAGCGGGTGGTTTGCCAGCCCGCCGCCCATTTATTACCTATTCCAGTTCGGGCTTGGGCTGGTGCTACTGCTGTTTGCCACACGTCAGTTGCGGGCGCAGCCGGATGGGGCTGATCAGGCAGAGGGGCCGCCTGCCCGCTGGTTGGGATCGCCGGTTGTGGCCTTCGGGCTGGGCGCGGCGCTCAATATCGGCGAACTGCCGACGGCGTTTCCCTATCTGGCGGCGCTGGAACGGGTGACGTTCAGTGGGGTAGGGACAGCCGGGGTGGTGGTGGCGCTGGCCGTGTATGCCTTCATCTTCGTGCTGCCGCTGATAATCCTTCTGCTCGTATACGTGCGGCTGCGCGAACGCGCCGCGCTGGTCATCGGTCGGATCAACGACGGAATATTGCGTTGGTCGCGACCGCTGATCACCGGAGTTTCATTTCTGCTGGGAGGAGCGCTGTTGGCCGATAGTCTGTCATTCATGCTCCGAGGGGAAGGGCTGTGGGCATGAACTTGACGGAAGCCATTCGCGGACGGCGGTCGCAGCGCCGTTATACGGGGCAGGCTGTGCCGCGCTCGCTGATTGCTGACCTGCTTGGCGCGGCGATTTGGGCGCCGAGCGCCCATAACCGCCAGCCGTGGCGCTTTGCGGTGACCGATGGCGCGGCGGCTATTGAACGGCTGGCCCGCGCGATGGGCGAACGGCTGCGCCATGATCTGGCGGCGGACGGCGTGCCAGAGGCGGTGCTTGAGGCCGATGTTGGCCGCTCATATGCGCGCATCACCGGCGCGGCGGCCGTCATTATACCGTGCCTGAGTATGGCGGACATGGATGTGTACCCCGACGCGCGCCGGATGGGCCTCGAACGGCTGATGGCGGCGCAAAGCGTGGCGATGGCCGGGCAGAATCTCTTGCTGACGGCGCACGCTTCGGGACTGGGCGCGTGCTGGATGTGCGGGCCGCTGTTCTGCCCGGATGTGGTGATCGCGGCGCTGGACTTGCCAGCCGATTGGGAGCCACAGGGGCTGATTACGCTGGGCTGGCCCGCCGAAGCGCGTACGAAAGACCGCGCGCCACTGGAAACGAGGATGTTGTGGCGCTAGAGCGCATCGTGGCGCTGGTGGGTGGCGTGGGCGGCGCAAAGCTGGCGCACGGCCTCGCGCAAATTCTGCCGCCGGAACGGCTGACGATGATCGTCAATACGGGCGATGATTTCTGGCACTACGGCCTGCGAATCTGCCCGGATCTCGATACCGTGATGTACACGCTGGGCGGGCTGGTGGACCCGGTTAACGGCTGGGGCGTGGCGGGCGACACGACGGCGGCGCTCGACGCGCTGCGCGTGTATGGCGAAACGCCTTGGTTCCGGCTGGGCGACCGCGACATCGCCACCCATTTGCTGCGCACGCAGCGCCTGCGACAGGGCGAACGCCTGACGACCATCATGCGCGAGCTGACGCGCCGTCTGCAAATCGGCCCGGCGGTACTGCCCATGACCGATGCCGAAGTCGCCACCATTGTGCATACGCGGGAATACGGCCCGCTGCCGTTCCAGACCTATTTTGTGAGGTATCGCTGGGAGCCCACCGTCACGGCCATCGAATTTGAGGGCGTCGAACGCGCGTTGGTCAGCCCGGAGGCGGCGGACGCGCTGGCACAGGCCGATGCCATCCTGATCGCGCCATCGAACCCATGGCTGTCGGTTGCGCCGATCCTCGCTGTCCCCGGCCTGCGCGAGCTGCTGCTGCAAAAGGAACGGCCGCGAGTGGCTATCACGCCAATCGTTGCTGG
This sequence comes from Anaerolineae bacterium, assembly GCA_016788435.1. Classification (GTDB taxonomy): domain Bacteria; phylum Chloroflexota; class Anaerolineae; order Aggregatilineales; family Phototrophicaceae; genus Flexifilum. The sequence goes on from JAEURB010000162.1 coordinate 4,069, forward strand.
AAAAGCTCTCAAGGGCCCTGCAGCCAAATTGATGGCAGAATTAGGGTATGAAGTGTCACCGTCAGCGGTTTGCGCCTACTATGGCCCGTTCATCAACGGGTTCGTTGCTGATGAGCGGGACCCGGAACTGGAACAACCTGCCATGCCTGTGCTGCGAACGGATACGGTGATGAGCAACGATGAGGATCGCGCACGCCTTGCCGCGCAGGTGCTGGCCTGGCTGGAGCGCGGCACCTCATGAGCGTGTGGGCGATTGTGCCGGTCAAGCCGCTCAAGCGCGCCAAAAGCCGCCTGGCGGATGTGCTCAGCCCGGCCGAGCGGGTGGAACTCGCGGAAAAACTGCTGCGGCACACGCTCGCGACCGTGCAGCAGGTGCCGGAGATCACGGGCGTGCTGGTCATCAGCCGCGATAGCAAGGCGCTGGCCCTGGCCCGCGAGGCTGGCGCGCATACGGTGCAGGAAAGCGGGATGCCCGAACTTAACAACGCGCTGATGCGGGCGACGCAGGTCGTCAATGCCTGGCGCGGTGGCGCGGTGCTGATCCTGCCGGCCGACCTGCCGCTGCTGGCGCCCGATGACCTGCGCGAGGTCGTTCGGCTGGGCGCTGATGGCCCCAGCATCGTCATCGCGCCGGACCGTCTGCGCGACGGCACCAACGCGCTGCTCGTGCGGCCCGCCGGGCTGATCCCGTATGCCTATGGGCCGGGCAGCTTTCATCGTCACCTCGAACTGGCGCGTGGCACGCAAGCTCACATCCACATCTACGAGGCCGAGCGGCTGATGCTCGATATTGACGTGCCAGCCGATCTCGAACTCTATCGCCAGTACGAGGATGGGCGAGAGGCTGATACGCACACTGCGGCAGCCAGCGCCGAAACCGAAGGCCCGATCTCCTCCGCTGGTTGATTTTCCGCCCTCTTCGCGTGACAATGGCGTTTCAGTGCCGGAGTTGAAAGTTCGAAGCTGAAGGTCGAAAGTGGGGGAACAAACATCTCCCGCACTTTCCCCTCCAACTTTTAACCTTCAACCTTCAACTTCTTTTTGGAGGACTAATGGCCGACCGTGTGGCGATGTATTTGCAGGACGCGCACCCGCTGCAAGATGCGATTGGCTATGTGCAGTACGCTGAGAAGCGCGGCTTCGAGGCGGTATGGCAGGCTGAAAGCCGACTTGTGCGCGACGCAATTGTGCCAATGGCGGCCTTCGCGGCCACCACCAGCCGCATCAAGATTGGATCGGGCGTCATCAATAACTGGACGCGCAACGCCGCCGTCATCGCCGCCACTTTCCTCACGCTCGATGACCTGGCGCAGGATCGTATCATCCTCGGCATTGGCGCGTGGTGGGACCCACTGGCGGCCAAGGTGGGCATCAAACGCGACAAGCCACTGCTGGCCATGCGCGAAACCGTTGAGACGGTGCGCGCGCTCCTCGCCCGCCAGCGCGTGACCTTTCACGGCGAATTCGTCAACATTACCGATATCGAACTGGACGTGGTGCACGGCCGCAAGGAAGCCCGCAACGTGCCGATCTATATTGGCGCGACCGGCCCACAGATGATGGCGCTCACCGGCGAAATCGCCGACGGCGTCGTGCTCAACTACCTCGTTTCGCCGCGTTACAACCTCGGCGCGATTGAACAACTCGAGCAGGGCGCGCGGAAGGCGGGACGTTCGGTGGACGAGATTGACCGCCCGCAGCTGGTGGTTTGCTCGGTGGACCACGACCGCACGAAGGCGCTCGACGGGGCGCGCAAGCTGGTAACGCAGTACCTCGGCCAGCAGCCGCACATCATGAAAGCCAGCGGCGTAAGCCAGGAGCTGCTCGACGAAATCGGGCAGGTACTGACGTGGCCGGCGACTGAGGAGCAGATCGAGGAAGCGATGCGCCTGGTGCCGGATGACGTGGTGCAGATGATCACGGCCAGCGGCACGCCCGAAGAAGTGCGCCGCAAGGTGCGCGAGTATGTCGAATACGGCGCAACCTGCCCGATCCTGTACCCGCTGGGGCCAGACGTGCACCTGATGATTGATACGTTCAGGGATGGGTATTCGAACTGAAGTTGAAAGTTGAGAGTTGAAAGTTGAAGGTGCTGAGAAGGGGACGATGAACCGAGGTTCTTGACTTAGTACTTCACCACTTGGCACCCAGTATTTCGGAGCGGGAATGACGGCTGAGGTAGGCGTGGCGGGCGTCTCGCGGAGACGCTCGCTGGCTGTATGGCTGGGCCTGTGGCTGATCGCCGTGCTGGCGCTGATTGGCGCGGTGGGAATCGGCCGCGCCATCAGCGGTGAACCGGCGTTGCTACCGCTGGATGACGCCTACATCCACCTGCAATACGCCCGCCAACTGGCAGCCGGCCAACCCTACGTCTATAACCCCGGCCTGCCGCCCACCAGCGGCGCGACCAGTTTCCTCTATCCCTATCTGTTGGCGGCGGGCGCGCTGGCCGGCGCGGACGGCCTGACGCTCGGTATCTGGGCCATCGTGCTTGGGGCGGCGGCGCTGGCGCTGGCGGGGTGGCTCATACTGCGCATCGGGCTGGCGGTGGGTGCGCCGTTCTGGCCCTCGGCGCTGGTGGGGCTGTCCTGGGCGCTATCGGGCGCGGCGCTCTGGCACGCTGCCAGCGGCATGGAAACCTCAGTGGCCGTGCTGGCGGTGCTGCTGGCGGCTTACGGCGTGGCGGCGCGTTCTGACCGCTGGACGCTGGTTGGGGCGGGTTTCGCGGCCGTCATCCGGCCGGAGTGGGCGATTGTCACGCTGCTTGCGGTCGCGCTGCTCGGCTGGCGCTGGTGGCGGGGTGGACTGCGCCGGTCGTGGCGCTGGGCGTGGCTGCTCGTCCCGCTGGCGCTGATCGGCCTACAACCACTGGTCAACCTGCTCTTCACCGGCTCGATGGTCCCTTCGGGCAACGTCGCCAAATCGATCTTTGGCGCGGTGAATGCCGATTTTGGTGTGCTGGCGGCCCGCTGGTTTGGGCAGATCGTCCGTATGGGGCGCGAACTGGTGACCGATTGGCTGGCCGGGCCGCTGGTCTATGTGGCGCTGCCGGTGCTGGTCATGGCGGTGCTGGGGGCAGTCGCGCTGGCCAGGCGGCGTGAATCACGGCCGCTGCTTGTCCTCATCTTCGGAACGCTGCTGCTGGGCGCGGCGGCGATAGCCACGCTCGACACCGCTTTCTGGCACTTCAAACGCTATCAGATGCCGCTGTTTGCGCTGATTTTCGTGCTGGCGGCGGGGGCAGCTCTCTGGTTCCCGCGCCGGGGCTGGATCGCTATCGGGTTGGCTGGGCTGGCGCTGGCCAGCTCGCTGCTCACGGTTCCCGTATTCATCCGTGCCTATGTGCTGAATGTGGGCTACGTGAACGCCCAGCCGCTGCCAATGGCCCGCTGGCTGGCAGCTAACGCTCCAGAGGATGCGGTGGTCGCGGTGCATGATGTGGGCATGATGCGCTTCCTGGGCGGCCGTACCACGCTCGATATGGTCGGGCTGACCACAGCAGGCGCGGCCGATTTCTGGCGCAATGGGCCGGGTTCGGTGGCCGAGTTCCTCGACCGCGAACGGCCCGATCTGGTCGCCAGCTATGGGGAGGAGCATGGCCTCGGCCTCGGCTATCTGGAGGCGACCTCGCTCTACGGCGAGGAACTGGCGCGTTTCACGGCCGCGCTTGACCCGGCGCTCAATGTTGCGCTGGCGGCCGAAAGCCAGGCCATCTTCCGGCCCGATTATGCCCCGGCCGGCCGCGCCCAGACGCCGCTCGTCATTCCGGCACGCACGCGCTATACCGCCGGGATGGAGATCGTGGACGCGGTGGACGTGGCTGACATCATCTCAGAGCGCGCGCATGCTTATTCGTGGGTGGCGGGCGGAGACCTCGGAGGCTTCCCGACCGAGGTTTATCAGTTCGGAACGCTTGGCTGCCTGGAGGGGGCGGACTGCACGCTGGTGGACGGCGGCCGGCGCATGAGCGGCGAGGAACATTTTACGCTCGACACCGAGCCGGGGCGCGACCTGGTGCTGATCACGCGCCTGCATCCGGGCAGCCCCGGCCAGTTGGGCGTCTATGCCAATGGCGAGCGCATTGCGACTCGCGTCGTGCCCAATCTGCCGGGCGGCTGGCTGGAAGTGCCGGTGCTGATTGCGGGCGAAAAGGTGGGCGATTCGGTTGAGATCCGCATCGTACCCGAAACACCTGGCATGATCTATCAGCCATACCTGCATTGGGCCTATCAGGGCAACGACTACCAGACGGCTGAAGCGCCCGAAACGCCGGTTGCTGTCTGGCAGGATGGAGCGATTCAATTGGGCACACCGCTGCTGTCGTGGTCGCTGACGGAAGACGGGCGTACTCTGCTCGACGTGCGCCTGCCGTGGTGGACGGACGGTGCGGCATCCGGTGACTTCGCCGTGTTCGTACATGTGCTGAGCGCGGATGGAGAGATTCTGACGCAGGCCGATCAGCGCCCTGGTGGCGGCGGGCGGCCGCCGGGGAATTGGCTGGAAGGCGGCTTTTCTGACACAATCACGCTCGATTTGACCGGAATCGAGCTGGATGAGAGTCAGCTTGCGTTAGGCTTATACGACCCAGTGACGCTGACGCCGCTGATTGCTGAACAGAGCGACAACGCGGGCCGCGTGTTCATCGGGACGGCCGAACCCCCTGCCGGTTTCAACGCAGGGGCAAACGGGAACGAGCAGGGGTGAGGGACGATGGAGGATACGCGCCCGATATTTGAGGCGGTGGCGGCGGCGCAGGCGCGTGGTGAAGCGGTGGCGCTTGCCACGATCATTGCGGCGCACGGCTCGGCGCCACGCCATACCGGTAGCAAGCTGCTGCTGCGCGCCGATGGTACAACGCTCGGTACGGTGGGTGGCGGGCTGCTGGAAGCGAGGGTGGTGGCGGTGGCCCGGGAAGCCCTGCGCGATGGCCAGCCGCGCACCGAAACTTACGTGCTCAACGACATCGGCCGGGGTGACCCCGGCGTGTGCGGAGGGACTGTGACCGTGTTCATCGAGCCGATTACCGCGCCGCCCACACTGGTCATCATCGGCGGCGGCCACGTGGGAAAAGCCCTGGCTGAACTGGCGAAATGGATGGAGTTTCGCGTCGTCCTCACCGATGACCGGCCGGAGTACTGTTCGCCAGAATACGCGGCTGGCATGGACGAGTACATCGTTTGCGCGCCGGCCGAGCTGCCAAAGCGCCTGAACATTCAGCCCGAAACGGTGATCGCGGCGGTCACGCGCGGCCTGCCCGTAGACCTGCACCTGATTCCGGCGCTGCTGGCTACTCCGGCGGCCTACATCGGGCTGATCGGCAGCCGCCGGCGCTGGGCGCTGACGGTGAAGGCGCTGGCGGATGAGCATGGGGTTACTCGCGAACAACTGGCCCGCATCCATGCCCCGATTGGGCTGGAACTGGAGGCCGAGACCCCCAAAGAAATCGCCATCAGCATCATGGCCGAGATCATCATGGTGCGGCACGGCGGAACCGGCCAGCCGATGCGCTGGTTGGGTGAGGCGGATGAGGCGCAAGGCGCGGCCGGCGCATGACCGCCGGAGCGCTGCGGGCGGGTGAGCGGTGAAACTGCTGGCGGTGAGCGATACGGTGATGTCGCAAATGGAAAACGCAGCCCACCTGCGCCGCCGCTATCACGATGTTTCGCTGCTGGTGAGCTGCGGCGATATGCCCTCGGCCTACCTGGAATTCATCACATCGGTCCTTAACGTGCCGCTGGCTTACGTGCGCGGCAACCACGACGCCCGCTATGACGAATATCCGCCGGGCGGTGACGACTTACACCGGCGGCTGCGGATATACGGCGGCCTGAGCTTCTTCGGGCTGGAGGGCTGCATTCGCTACAGCGGCGAGCCGGTGCAGTACACCGAGCAGGAAATGTTCAGGATGGTGCTCGTTTCTTCCTTGCGCCTGACACTGCGCCGCTTGCGGAACGGCTATGGCATGGACGTGCTGGTGACGCACAGCCCGGTGCGCGGCATCCACGACGCGCCCGATCTGCCGCATCAGGGCTTCAAGTCGCTGCGCCGCTTTCTGACCTGGATGCGCCCGCGCTATATGCTGCATGGCCATGTGCATACCTACGACCGGCGCGCGATTGTCGAAACGCAGTTCGGCCCGACGACGATATTGAACATCAACCCGGTGACGCTGCTGGAGATAGAGCCGCTGAAGCGAAGTTGAAAGTTGCGAGTTGAAAGTTACGCCTGATGTGAGTTGAGAGATGGGCGAATGAGGTGTGATTGGGGGAAGAAGGGCGTGGAAACGCCCGAGGCTGACGCCTTCAGGCTCAGGCGAAAACGGGCCTCGACTTCCCTCAATAAACGCAAAAACATTTCACATTAGGCGTAAGTTGAAACGGAATAGCGCGCATCCATTAACGCGGACTCACCGAAGCGGGGCATAATGGGAGCTGATGGTTGGTTCTGACTTCGAGGCGCACAAAGTATCCTTCTTTCAACTTTCAACGTTCAACTTCCAGTACGAGGAACAGGTTCATGTGGAAGGCCTACTACAGCGTCACGAGTGTTGGTGAAGCCCTGAGCCTGCTGGCCGAGTTTGGGCCGCGCGCCCGTGTGATTGCCGGTGGCACCGACATTTTGCTGGAGATGGAACGGGGGCAGCGGCCGGATGTCGAGGCGCTGGTGGATATCTCCCGCGTGCCGGGGCTGGATGAAATCCGGCTGTATGGCGATACGATTTCGCTCGGCCCGCTGGTGCTGCACAATCACGTCGCGGCCAGCGGCCTGATGAGACGGCGGGCGCTGCCGCTGGCGCAGGCCTGCTGGGAGGTGGGCGCGCCGCAGATTCGCAACCGCGCCACGGTGGCCGGCAATTTGATCACGGCCTCGCCGGCCAACGATACCATCACGCCGCTGATGGCGCTCGGCGCTTCCGTCACATTAGCGTCGCTGGAAGGCGAACGCAGCGTGCCGCTGGCCGGGTTCTACACCGGCGTCCGTAAAACGGTGATGCGCCCCGATGAACTGCTGACCGAAATCACGTTCCCGGCGCTGGCGGCCAACGAGCGCGGCATCTTCCTCAAGCTGGGCTTGCGCCGGGCGCAGGCCATCAGCGTGGTCAATGCGGCGGTCATCCTGCAGTTCGATGGCGACGTGGTGGCCGAAGCGCGCATCACGCTCGGCAGCGTCGCGCCGGTCATCATTCGCACGCCGGTAGCCGAACAGGCGCTGACGGGCAGGCCGCTGACCGCCGAGTCCATCCGCG
>JAEURB010000172.1 GCA_016788435.1 Anaerolineae bacterium
GAGCCGGGGGCTGGCGCGATGATGTAGGGCGACAGCGGGTACTCGTTGATGTCCATGAAGTACCAGATCGTGCCCCAGATCAGGTAGCCATTGAGCGCCCCAACCAACGCGCCGAGCACGCTGTTCTGGCTGGTATTACGCCCGTCGCGGCCAACGTCGCGGCCGAAGAACGTGCGCGTTTGGTAGGCGAAGAAGACGATGATGACGAAGATCAGCGTCTGGATCAGACAGACCTGATCGGTGCTGACGCCGCCCAGCAGCGTATTTCGCAGCAAGCTGTCGAACTGGAACAGCGCGAACATGGCGAGGATGATGCCGGCGGTTGCGATCAGTTCACGGTTCAGGCCCCGGAAGAAGCCGAACACACCCCACAGCACCGTCATCACGAACAGCAGCGCGATCAGTTCGATCATGCTTGGTCTCCCGCCAGCCGCAGCAATTCCCGCGCCAGATTGTACGCGCCATCGGGCGATTCGGCGCCTTCAGGTTGGGCCAGCGCCGCGCAACTGGCACGCATGGCCTCCAACTGCGCCCGGTCGCCGAGCAGCTCGCGCAGCGCCGGCCCCAGATCGCGGGCCATTTCCTCGTCTTGCATCACCCGCCCCGCCCCGCGCGCGGCCAACCAGTCGGCGTTGGTCTTCTGGTAGCGCCACGCATAGGGATAGGGTACCAGAATCGCGGGCAGACCGAAAAAGGGAAGTTCACCCAACGTACTGGCACCACTGCGGCAAACGGCCAGATCGGCGGCCGCCATCGCAAGGCCCATATCATCATGCAGATATGGGAACAAATGGTAATGTGCCGCCACCCCGGCGCTGGCCGCCGCAAGTTCGGCGTGGCGGGCCGAATCAGCGACCCAATCCAGCGCGCCGGTGACGTGGATAATCTGCGCGCCTGCCGCGACTAGCTCGGGGGCCAAGCCCAGCACCGCCTGATTGATGGTGCGCGCGCCCCGGCTGCCGCCGAAGACCAGCAGCGTGGGCCGTGCCGCATCCAATTTGAAATGTGCGAAACCTGCCTCTCGGGCCGCCTTTTTCATCTCAGCCCGCATCGGGTAACCCGTCACAACGGTTTTGCCTGCCGGGAAGTAGGCGGCCGAATCGGCGACGGTGGCCGCCACGCGGCGGGTGAGGGGCGCTAACCGCCTGATGGCCAGCCCTGGTTCGATGTCGGGCAGGTAGATGAGCGCGGGCACGCCGAGCAAGCGGGCCGCCAGCGCCGCTGGAAGCCCGACCCATCCACCGGTGAGCAGCAGCGCATCCGGCTTGCGGCGGCGCAGCAGGCCCACAGCCTGCACCGTGCCTGCCGCCAGTTGCAGCGCGCTCTTCACCACCTGCAAGGGTGGAACCCCGTGCAGCGGGCCGGCACGTACTTCATCGTAATGGTCGAAGGTGAAACCAGCGTCCCGAATCAGCGGGCGTTCAAAGCCACCCACGCTTCCCACGAACGACAACTCAGCGGCCGCCTGCAGGGCTAGCAGCGCCTCAGCCGCCGCGAGCGCCGGGTAAACGTGCCCCCCGGTCCCCCCGGCCGCGATCATAAGCCGCACTTGAGTCCCTTTTCGACATCTCACGCTGCGCAGAATAGCGGCTGACACTGACAAGCAGGCCCGCGCCGGCCAACACGGTGACCAGCGACGAGCCGCCGAAGCTGATGAACGGCAGGGCTACCCCCGTCGAGGGCAGCACGTTGAGCATCACGGCGATGTTCATCATGGCCTTGGTGATGATCCAGATAGTGATACCGGCCGCCAGCAGCGACCCGAACGAATCGCTGGCGCGGCGACTGATGGTGAAGCCGCGAAAAACAAGGATGATGAACAGCATGACGACGAAGGCCGCGCCGATCACGCCCAACTCCTCGCCGATCACGGCGAAGATGCTGTCAGTGTGCGGGGCGGGCAAAAAGCCGAACTTCTGGCGGCCCTGCCCCAGGCCTACCCCCGCCCAGCCACCATTCATGAAGGCGATGATGGCCTGCTGCGCATGATAGTTCGTCTGCGTCAGGTCGCCCGCGATACCGGCCGTGAAGCTGGACAGGCGGTCACTGGCATAGCCGAGCCGCTGGATGAGGATGTAACCGCCCGCACCCATCGCTACGGCGATGACGGCCAGATAGCGCAGGTTGGCACCCGCCAGAAAGTACATGACGCTCGACGCAATGATAAGCGTGACCGCTGTGCTGATGTCGGGCTGGAGCATGATCAGCGCGCTGACGAAGCCGAGCAGCAGCGCGAACGGCAGCAGGCCATTGAAGAAGCTGCGGACTTTTGTGCCCTTAGAACTGAGCCAGGCCGCCATATAGACCACGACCGTCAGCTCGGCCAGTTCGCCCGGCTGATACGAGCCGTTGAAGAACGACCGCCGCGCGCCGAACAACTGGTCGCTGAAGGCGAGTACCGCAATCAGCGTGCCGATTGTGATCAGCAGCAACCACAGGGAAAATCGCTTCCAGAAGTGGTAGTTGAGTAGCGCGACGAGCGTGAAAACGACCAGACCGATGACCATATTGCGGAGATGCTGTACGAGGATGGCGGTTTCGCTGCCGAAGTCGTTATAGCTCCAGTCAAAGGTGGTGCTGTAGACCATCAGCGCGCCGATGGCCAGCAGCATACCAACCGTCACCAGCAGCGCCGTATCCACCGAGGCGAAGAAACCGCGCTTCGTAACCTTTGGCTCGTAGGCAGGCGCAACCTCACGCGGCGCGGCAGGCGGAATAGCCGGCCTGGCGCGGGGCGTGTAGTCGAGGTCTTCGTATTCGGGGATCGCGTTCTGGGCCATGCTGCGCTCGTCCCAAACAATTCAAGGACAGAGTAGAGAGTACAAAGTGCAAAGCAGAAAGTGAAGCGGCGTCTTCGCCCCAATTCACGCTGAATACCGGCATGCCGGTTCAGCACTTTCTGCTTTCTACTTTGTACTTCTTTCTTCTATTGAACACGATTGTAACCGTAAAGGGTACGAACCGCGAATGAAGATGGTTTACAAATCGTTGATGAGCGCCCGGAAGTGCTCGCCGCGCGCGGCGAAATCCACGTAGGCGTCGTAGCTGGTCGCGCCGGGGGACAGCAGCACCACGTCGCCGGGCTGGGCCGCCTGCTTCGCCGCAACTACCGCCTCGTCGAGCGTCTCAACGCGCGTGACCTTCTCAGTTCCATGCGCCTTCTTCGCCGCCTTCACGATGATGCCAGCCGCCTCGCCAAACGCCACGATGGCCCGGCACTTGCTCAGCGCCAGTTTCATCATGCTATTCCAGGGTAGCTTTTTGTCGCGGCCACCGAGCAGGAGCACGATCGGCTCGTTGAAGCTG
>JAEURB010000184.1 GCA_016788435.1 Anaerolineae bacterium
GCAGTGGGAGCCAGTGCTGCTCGATGTGTGGCGCGGCGAAACGGAGGCCGAAAGCGGCGAAAAGTTCCGCGAGTTCGACGCCGAACACTGGCTGATCAAGGAGGAGCGCATGCCCGATGGCCGCCTCAAGCGTATCCTCAAGGTGAAGGCGACGGGTGAGGTCAAGCAGGTCGTGGTTGACTAGAAGATTCACCGCAGAGATTTACCACAGAGGCACAGAGGACACTGAGAACAACCCTCTGTATCTCTCTGTGTCCTCCGTGCCTCTGTGGTGGATCCCTTTCAACTTTCAACTATCAACTGAGGTTCAAACATGGACAAAGTACGCACAGGCATTATCGGTTCCGGGTTCGTGGCGAACATTCACGCGCTCGGCCTGCAGCACGCACACAACGCCGAAATCGTGGCGGTGGCGGGCAAGACGCCGGGCAACGCCGCCGAGTTCGCGGCCCGTCACCGCATACCCGCCGCTTATGACGACTACCGCCAACTGCTCGACCGGGCTGACGTGGACGCCATCACAGTCGCTGTGCCGAATTATCTGCACGAGGAAATTGTGACGGCGGCGGCGCAGGCGGGCAAGCACATACTATGCGAGAAGCCGTTTGCGCGCACGATTCAGGAAGCCGAACGGATGCTGGCCGCCGTCGCTGAAGGGGGCATCAAGCTGGTGTACGGCGAAATGCTGTGCTTCGCGCCGAAGTATGTGCGCGCCAAGCGGCTGATTGACGAAGGCGCGTTTGGGCGCGTCTTTCTCGTCCGCCAGAGCGAGCAGCACGACGGGCCGCACTCGCCGTGGTTCTGGGACGTCAACCTGTCGGGCGGCGGCGTGCTGCTCGATATGGGCTGCCATTCGATCGAGTTCGCGCGCTGGATGCTGGGCAAGCCGAAGGTGACGAGCGTAGTCGCCAGCATGGGCACGTTCGTTCATCAGGGGCGCACACTGGGCGAAGACCACAGCGTGACGATCCTCAAGTTCGACAACGGCGCGATGTCGATCAGCGAGAACAGTTGGGGGAAGACTGGTGGCATTGACGACCGCTGCGAAATTATGGGCACGCACGGCAATACGTATGTGGACCTGATTCGCGGCAACGCCCTGATTACACACAGCAAATCGGGCTACGGCTATGCAGTCGAGAAGGCGGATACGACGGTCGGCTGGACGTTCACCGGCTTCGAGGAGGAGTGGAACTACGGCTTCCCGCAGGAGATGCAGCACTTCGCCAACGTCGTACAAGGCCTCGAAGAACCGATTGAGACGGGGGAAGACGGGCTGGAAGTGCTGAAGATCATGTACGCCGCCTACCAATCGGCTGGCGAGGGGCGCGAAATCTTCTTCCCGTATGAGCCGCCGGTCGTCGAGAAGCCAATTGACCTGTGGCTGAAGAACCGGAAGGCGTGATGACAGGTGAACGCACGCTGGCCAATATCCTGAGCCAGCCGGAAGCGTGGGGCGCGCTGGCGGATGACTGGCCGCGGCACGCCCGCGCACTGCCCGCGTTTCGGGCGGCAGAGCGCCTGATTTTCACAGGCTGCGGCTCGGCGTGGTACGCGGCGCAGGCGCTGGCGCACACCGCGACGGCCCTGATGGGCATTCCGGCGCGGGCTGTTCCGTCCAGCGAGATCGCACTCTACCCGGCAGTGACCTGCGCCGGTCGCGGAGAAGCGATGCTGATTGCGCTGTCACGTTCGGGGCGGACCAGCGAAACGCTGGAAGCCGTGCTGGCCTTTCGCCGGGCGGCGCGCGGGCCGGTTTGGGCGCTGACTGCCGAGCCGGACAGTGACCTGGCCCGGATGGCGGACGGCCTGCTCGATGCCAGCGCGGGGGACGAGGATGGCATCGTCCAAACGCGCTCGATCTCGACGATGCTGCTGTTCGGGCTGGTGGCGCTGGCTGAGGCAGCAGGGCAACCGGCACAAACGGCGCTCGACCGAATGCCGGAGGCAGCCCACGCTGTGATCAAGGCCGCGCAGCCGCTGGCTGAAATGTTCGGCAGCGACGCAACTTTCGCCCGCTTCTTCTTCCTGGGCGGCGGGCCGTGGCGGGGTATCGCCAGCGAGGCCATGCTCAAAATCAAGGAGATGAGCCACGCGCAGAGCGAGGCGTTTCACACGCTCGAACTCCGGCACGGGCTGGGCGCGAACGCGGATGAACAATCACTGTTGGTGGCCTTTCTGTCCGGCCGCGCCGCTGAAGCCGAACGCGCCGTGCTGGACGAGTTCCGCGCCGGGCAGGGCGTGACGACGGTTGCAGTCGGGCCGGCGCCGGGAACGGACGGGCCGCGCAGCTTCGGCCTGGCGCTGTCTGCTGACGTGCCCGAGTGGGCGCGGCTGCCGCTGGCACTGCCCTTCGCGCAGTTGACAGGCGTGGCCCGCGCTCGCCTGAACGGGTTGAACCCGGACGAACCGCAAAACCTGAGATCCTTCATCACGCTGGAAGGGCCACTCACATGACCCATTTCATCGGCATTGACCTGGGCGGGACGAAGATCGCGGGGGCGGTTTATGACGCCGCCAGCCGTCACATCGTCCACCGCAGCACCATCCCCACGCAGGCGCATGAGGGCCCGGATGCAGTGCTGGCCCGCATCGCCGGCCATGTGCGCGCACTGGCGCAGGGCGCAGGGCTGGAGTTGGCGGCCATCAGCGGCGTTGGCGTTGGCGTGCCAGCGACATTCGACTGGGATACCGGCACGATCTGGCTGATACCGAACCTGCCCGGCGACTGGCTGAACAAACCCGCCGGGGCCATTCTCGGCCAGCACCTGAATATGCCCGTGCATCTGATTAACGATGCGCGCGCCTTCACGCTGGCTGAAGCTACGCTCGGGGCTGGCAAAGGCTATGCGTCGGTGGTGGGCGTCACGCTCGGCACCGGTATCGGCGGCGGCATCGTGATAGACGGCCGCCTGTACCGGGGACTAACCGGCGCGGCGGGCGAGTTCGGCCACCACACGATTGACATGCACGGCCTGCCCGATGGCAGCGGCAACCCCGGCGGGTGGGAAAGCCTGGGCAGCGGGCCGGCCATCGCCTCTATTGCCGCCAAGTTCGTCATGCAAGGCGTGACCACTGGCATCAGCGGACTGGCGGGTTATGACCTGAACAAGATCACGCCGGAACTGATATTGCAGGCGGCCGAGGCCGGTGACGCAGTCGCGCAGGATGTGCTGCGGCGCGGCGGCGAATATATCGGCGTGGGCCTGGCGAACATCCTGATCATGCTGGCCCCCTACTGCGTCGTCATCGGCGGCGGGCTGGCGCGGCTCGGCCACTGGATTCACGACCCGATGATGGAGACCGTTCGCCAGCGCGTGCACACGATCCCGCTCGATCAGGTCGCAATCGTGCCGGCTGCGCTGGGCGGTGAGGCCGGGGTGATCGGCGCGGCGGTGTGGGCGCAGCAGCGCGCCGAAGGAAAGGCCTGACGCAATGAGCACCACCTTCACGGTTCAGCTTCCCGAATTCGACCGCGCCGAGGTCGTGGTGGTGGGTTCCGGCGCGGCTGGTTCGACGGCGGCGATTGCGGCGGCCCGTACCGGCGCCGATACGCTGCTCGTCGAACGCTACGGCTTCCTCGGCGGCACCTCGACGATGATCCTCGACACGTTCTACGGTTTCTACACCCCGGCCAGCAGTGCCGTGCGCGTGGTGAACGGCATTCCGTGGGAGATCGTCGAGCGGCTGTACGGTTACGACGCCGTCCTCGAACGGCCATCCAGCTATGGGGCGGGCCAGGCCGTCACCTACGACCCGACGCTGCTGAAAGTGGTATGGGAACAAACGGCGCTGGCGAGCGGCGTGCGGTTACGGCTGCACACGCTGGTACTGGATGTGCTGGAGGAGGACGGCCGCATCACTGGGCTGGTGGTGGCTGGCAAGACCGGATTGGGCATCATTCGCGGGCAAACGTTCGTGGATGCGTCGGGCGACGCCGATTTGGTGTGGCGAGCCGGCGCGCCGTTCGAGTGGGCCGGTTCTGATGGCCAGCCCGCGCAGTCGTTGACCACGACGTTTCGCCTCGGCAATGTGGATGTCAAAGCGGCCAGAGCACTCAAGCACGATGAACTGGCGGCGCGCATGAAAGCGGCCAACCTGAGCGGTGACTACCACCTTCCACGCGAGGAAGGCAGCGTGCACGCGACGCCATTCGAAGGCGTGATTGTCACCAACATGACGCGCATGGCCTATGTGGACGGCACTGACCCGGCTGAACTGACCAAGGCCGAAGTCGAGGGGCGCAGGCAGGCACTGGAGTACACGCGCTTTTTGCGCGAGCAGATACCCGGCTACGAACGGGCATTCCTGATGAACTTCAGCACCCAGGTGGGCATTCGCGAAACGCGGCGGCTGTATGGGGAGTACCGGCTGACCCGGCATGATGTGCTGGGCGCGCGCAAATTCGACGATGCCATCGCCCAATGCGGCGCGCCGATTGAGGATCATCAGCCTGGGAACAGCACGCGCTGGGAATACGTGCCACAGGGCGGAACGTATGACATTCCGTTCCGGGCGCTGCTGCCGGTGGGCGTGCCGAATCTGGTGGTGGCGGGCCGCTGCCTGAGCGCCGACCACGACGCACACGCCTCGGTGCGCTCGATGGGCCAGTGTATGGCGATGGGCCAGGCGGCAGGCACGGCGGCGGCGCTCGCCGTCAAAGGCAGCGCTGCGATCAATGTCCTGCCCGTGCACGAGTTACAGGCTGTGCTGCGCGCGAACGGCGCGCTGTATTCGGGGGAAAGCGTACCGGCAGCGCCGGGGAGAACACGATGAGCACAGGCGAAAACGCGGGCTACCGCTATCTGGATACAGCACAGCAGATCATCGCCGATATTCGCGCGACGCAGATGGACGCGCTGGAGCAGGCCGCGCAGTGGTGCGCCGAGACCATCGCGCAGCGCGGGCTGGTGCATTTGTTTGGCACCGGGCACTCGCGCATCCCGATTGAAGAGATGTTCCCCCGGCACGGCAGCTTCCCCGGCTGGCACCCCATCGTCGAGCTTTCGATGACGTTTCACACGCAGGTGGTGGGCGCGAACGGCCAGCGGCAGGCGATGTATATCGAGAAAATGGAGGGATTGGGCGAGGAGATCCTCAAGAACTTCGTCTTCCGCCCCAGCGATATCTTCATCGTCTTCTCCAACTCCGGCGTCAATAATGTCGTGATGGACGTGGCGCTGGGCGCAAGGCAGCGCGGCATGAAGGTGATCGCCGTCGTGTCGGGCGCGCACACCGAAGCCACAGCGCCCCGCCACAAATCTGGCCTGAAGCTGCCCGATGTGGCCGATCTGACACTCGACAACTGCACCCCGGCGGGCGATGCGCTCGTCACCGTCGAAGGACTGGACTATCCGGTTGGGCCAGGCTCGACGATTGGCTACGCTGCCCTGGTCAACGCGCTCAAGTGCCGCGTGGCCGAGCTGCTCGCCGAGTGGGGCCAGCCGCCGCTGGTGCTGACGAGCAGCGTGCTGATCGGCGCGGAGAAATCAGCGGAGCTGTTCGAAGCCACCTATGACGACTACCGCGACCGGGTGAAGGTGGCCTACGGCTGCTGACGAACGCCGGCTACAAGAGAAGGATTCACCACAGAGGGCACAGCGGACACAGAGGGGTTAAGCCTCCGTGTCCGCTGTGGCGAATTGCACGGGAAGAATACCCTCGCAGGCATTGACCCGGCCTTTATATCCATCAGCAACTGGCCGGTAACTGCGAACGATTCGAAAGCGCCACAGTACTGACAGCCGCCAACTGACCGCGCTATGCTTGCCCCATAAAGACTTACGCAAAGACTGTAATATGGGTGTTCGGAGCTTCTTGTGACCGCTGTCGGCATCGCCGGATTCGGCACGTTTTTCCCCGACGCAGTAGAAACCGCCGCTGACCTCACGCTGCGCACCGGCATTCCGGAAGCGGTGCTGCGCGAGAAGATGGGCATTCGCCAGCGCCATATCGCCGGGCCGGACGACAGCGTGACCGCGATGGCCAGCCAGGCGTCGCTGCGGGCACTGGAAATGGCTGGTGTGCCTGCTGGTGAAATCAGCGCCGTCATCTCGCACGGCAGTGAACACAAAGACCACCTCGTATGGAACGCCGCCGCCAAAATCGCCCACAACGTTGGCGCGGACAATGCCTACGCCTTCGAAGTCTATGCTCTGTGCGCGGGCGCGCCGATTGCGCTCAACGTCGCGCGCGGGCTGCTGCTGGCCGATCCATCCGTCCGTTACGTCCTGCTGGCCGCTGGCAGCCGGGAAAACGACCTCGTCAACCCGGCCAACGAACGCGCCCGCTTCATGCTCAATTTCGGCGCGGGCGGCGGTGCGATGCTGCTGGAACGCGGCGCGATGAAGAACCTCGTCCTGGGGGCAAGCGCCCTGACCGACGGCACGCTGTCGGAAAGCGTCATCCTCACCGCCAGCGCGGCGGGCGACGTGCCCCCGCCCAACCCCGACCTGCGCGGGATGCTCGATGTCACCAATCTGCAGTACATGGGCGAACGGCTGGGCGCGGTGTCGCTCGAAAACTTCGTGCGTGTCATCCGCGAGGCCGTCGAACGCGGCGGCGCGCGCATGGAGGATGTGCGTTTTCTCGGCATCACGCACATGAAGCGCTCGTTTTATCTGCAAATACTGGAGGCGATTGGGCTGACGCCGGAACAGTCGGTGTATCTCGAAGACTACGGCCACGTGCAGAGCGTGGATCAGGTGCTGGCGATTGAGCTGGGGTTGGCGCAGGGCAAAATCAAGCCGGGCGACCTGATCGTGCTGGCCGGCGCAGGAACCGGCTACACGTGGAGCGCCGCAGCGGTGAGATGGGGATGACGCGATGATCCTCGCCACCGACTGGCTGGCTTTCCACGCCGACCGCACGCCGGAACGTCTGGCCGCGATTGACCAGCACACAGGCCGCCGCGTGACCTACGGCGAAATGCACGAGCGCAGCGGCAGGCTGGCCGCCTGGCTGCGCGAACACTGGGGTGTGCAGCCCGGCGACCGGCTCGCCATTCTCGGCAAGAACTCGGTCGCTTACTTCGAGTTCCAGTTCGCCTGCATCAAGCTGGGCGCGATGATGCTGCCCCTCAACTGGCGGCTGGCCGAGCCGGAACTGCTGTTCATCCTCAACGACGCCGAGGCCATAGGTATCGTCTACGACTCGGAGTTCGCGGCCCGTATCCCGCCGCTGACGGCCAACTCGACCGCCACGCAGACGCTGCGGGTGGATATCCCCGGCTTCACGACGGATGACGGCGCGCCCGAATTTGAGGGGGCTATCGCTGATGCGCCGGGCATGGTTGAGATGAACCCGCAGACCACGCTCGACGAGCCGATGACGATTATGTATACGGCGGGCACGACCGGGCGGCCGAAGGGCGTGCTGATCACCCACCAGATGACGCTGTATAACGCCATCAACATCAGCAACCCGGCTGGTCTCAATCACGACAGCGTGTTCTATGCGGTGCTGCCGACGTTTCATACCGGCGGCCTCAACCTGTACGCCAATCCAGTCTTCTACCTCGGCGGGGTCAATATCATCGCCCGCGCCTTCGATGCGGCGCTGACACTGAACACGCTCTCCGACCCGGCCATTGGCGTCACGCATTTCTTCGGTGTGCCGGCCATATACCTGTTCCTCAGCCAGGAGCCGGGCTTCGACAGCGCCAGCCTGAGCCGCATCCACTCGTGGGGCGGCGGCGGCGCGCCGATGCCGGTGGCGCTGATCGAGAAGTACGCGGCGCGCGGCATCATCGTGCAGATGGGCTTCGGCATGACCGAAACCAGCCCAACCGTCTTTTTGTGCGATAAATACCGCGCATTGACCAAGCCCGCCTCGGTGGGCAAGCCGCTGATGTACACCCGCGTGCGCGTGGTGAACGAAGCTTTCGAGGATGTCGCGCCGGGCACCATCGGCGAGGTCATCATCGGCGGGCCGAATATCACACCCGGCTACTGGAAGCGGCCCGACGCCAACGAAAGCACCTTCATCACCGACGAGCACGGGATGCGCTGGATACGTAGTGGCGACGCCGGCACGGTGGATGACGAAGGCTGCATCTACGTGGTGGATCGCTACAAGGATATGTACATCAGCGGCGGCGAGAACGTGTACCCCGCCGAAGTCGAGCAGGTACTGTTCCAGATTCCGGAAGTGGCAGACGCAGCGGTGATCGGCATCCCGGACGAACGCTGGGGCGAATGCGGGCTCGCCATACTCGTCCTCAAGCCGGGCTGCGCGGCTGAACCAGACGCCGTGATCGCTTATTGCCGCGCCCATCTGGCAAAGTACAAGACGCCGAAATCGGTCGTGTTTGTGGACGCGCTGCCGCGCAACGTGGCCGGCAAAGTCCTCAAGCGCGAGCTACGCGAACGTTTCGTACCCAAACAGGCAGCGCTCAGCCCATCTGCACCTTTGGACCTTCGACTTTCGACAGGAGCTTATGCGATGGAAATACCTGTGATGCCCGGCCTGCAGGCAACCATGATTACCAGCCCCCGGCTCACCACACGGGTGCTGTTTCGCCCCGGCGAGGGCGAAGCGGTGCTGTTCCTGCACGGCAACGCCTCTTCGGCCACGTGGTGGGAAGAAGTGATGCTGGCGCTGCCCGCGCAGTTCCACGCGATCGCGCCCGACCAGCGCAACTACGGCTCGGCCGACCGCAGCAAGAAAATTGACGCCACGCGCGGCATGGGCGACCTGGCCGATGACGCCTTCGCCCTGCTCGACACGCTCGGCATCCAGAACGCGCATGTAATCGGGCACTCGCTCGGCGGCTCGGTCGTTTGGCGCATGATGATGGATAACCCTGAACGTCTGCTCACCGTGACCGTCGTGTCCCCCGGTTCGCCCTATGGCTTCGCCGGCACGAAGGGCCTCGAGGGCGAGTTGGTTCACCCCGACGGCGCCGGTTGGGGCGCAGGCGCGGTCAATCCCGGCTTCCCCCCGCTGATGGCGGCCGGCGACCGCAGCGAGGACCAGCCCATTTCACCGCGCGTGGTCATGAATACACACGTCTACAAGCCGCCGTTCCGGCCTGCCCGTGAAGAGGAGTTGCTGTCATCGCTCCTGAGCGAGCACGTTGGACCGGAGGAATATCCGGGCGATATCGCCCCATCGCCGAACTGGCCGGGCTTCGGGCCGGGCAAGTGGGGGCCGATCAACGGGCTATCCCCGCTCTATGCCGGTGACGTGAGCAAAATATGGAAAGCGCCCGTCAAGCCGCCAGTGCTGTGGGTGTACGGCGCGGACGATGCGATCGTGAACGACGCCTCGGCCTACGACATCGCCACCTACGGACCGATGGGCATCATTCCCGGCTTTCCCGGCGCAGACGTTTTCCCGCAAACGCCGATGCTCGGCCAAACACGGGCCGTGCTTCAGAAATACGAAGCCAACGGCGGCCAATTCAGCGAAGTGCGCTTCGAGGACTGCGGTCATAGCCCTTACCTGGAGAAGCCGGAGGCTTTCAATCAGGCGTTCCACGCGCACCTCGCCGGGAAATAGGCCCTCATCCCCCTGCCCCCTTCTCCCAAGTGGAGAAGGGGAGAACAGATTGCTGTGGTGTAGCCTTGGTTTCCCTCTCCACTTGGGAGAGGGATTAAGGGTGAGGGCCGACGAGGTAATGTCGCGCTACAGGGGGAGGGTGCGGTACTTTCGTTCGCAGTCCGCGCCCTCATCCCGGTCAGTCAGTCGCGGGCAGATGAAGATGAACGTATGGCGAACGCATTGTTTCAGCGCGGGTTCGATCAGCTTGATCTGGCCATCCTGCACGAGCTTCAGGTCAACAGCCGGATCAGCGTGGCCGACCTGGCGCGCAAGATTCATCTCTCGCCGCCGGCTGTTCACCAGCGCATCAAACGGCTGGAACGTGCCGGGATCATCACCACCTACGCGGCCATTCTCGACCGTGAGGCGGTGGGCCTGGAGTTGCTGTGCTTCATCCGGCTGCGCGTGGAGAACCATACCCACGCGCAGTTCGCCGCCCTGCAGGCGGCCTTTGGCGCGCTGCCGGCCGTACTGGAGTGTTACCGGGTGACCGGCGGCCACGACCTGCTGCTCAAAGTGGTGGTGGCCAGCCACAAGGAAGTGGACCAGTTCATCAGCCAGCACCTGATGACGATACCGGGCGTGGGGCATATCGAGACAAACACGGTATTGCAGCCGTGGAAATCGAGCACGGCGCTGCCGTTGAAGTGAGAATTGGGCGGCACGAATGAGGATGCTGGAATGCTGATCGGTGATTATCTGGGCCGCCGCGCCCTCTACACCCCCGACCTTCTCGCCGTGGTAGACGCGGGCAAAACGCCGCATCGCTCGTTCACCTACCGCGAACTGAACAGCCGCGCTGACCGCCTGGCGAACTGGCTGCGCGAAGGGGCTGGCATCGCCAAGGGTGACCGCGTGGCCGTGCTGGCGCATAACAGCGTCGAGTTCCTCGATGCCTTTTTCGCCTGCGGCAAACTGGGCGCGATCCTCGTTGGCCTCAACTGGCGGCTGCACTGGCGCGAACTACAGGCACTAGTCGAAAAGACGACGCCGCGCGTGCTGATTTTCAGCGATGAATTTGCCGATGCGGCCCGCCAGATCAGCGGCGCGGGCAGCTCCATCGAATACTTGCTGCATGTGGACGAGGTGGGCCTGCCTAACAGCCGCCCGTTCGAAAAGATGCTGATTGACGCCGAACTGCGCCCGGTGGTCACCGATGACCTGACGGAAGAGGATATCGCCTGCCTGATCTTCACCGGTGGCACAACCGGCACGCCGAAGGGCGCGCAGATCAGCCATCGTATGATCGCCTGGAACACGCTCAATACAATCATCCACGACCTGCAGCACGGCGATGTATCGGTCAATACGTTTCCGCTGTTCCATACCGGCGGCCTGCTGGTTTACACCACCCCGCTGCTGATTCTGGGCGGCACGGTCATCCTCACGCGGCGCTTTGACCCGGAGCAGGTGCTGCAACTGATGGAGGACTACGCCGCGACGGTTTACGCCGGCGTGCCGACGATGTTCCAGATGCTGACACAGGCCCCGAACTGGCCCACCGCCGACCTCAGCCACCTGCGCTTCTGCACCAGCGGCGGCGCGCCGCTGCCGGTGTCGCTGGTCGAGCAGTTCGGCCGCGAAAAGGGCGTCGTCTTCAAGCAGGGATTCGGCATGTCGGAGTTCGGGCCGGGCGTTTTCGCGCTGGCTCCCGAGGACGCCGAGCGCAAGGCGGGGAGCATCGGCCGCCCGAACTTCTTCGTGGACGCGCGCATCGTGGATGATGACAACCAGCCCCTGCCGCCCGGCCAGGTGGGCGAACTGGTGCTGCGCGGCCCGTCGCTGTGTTCTGGCTATTTCAACGACGCGGAAGCGTCGGCTGATGTGGTGGATAGCGAGGGGTGGTTCCATACCGGCGACCTCGCCACCCGCGATGAGAGCCAATACTTCTTCATCGTGGACCGCAAGAAAGACCTGTTCATCAGCGGCGGCGAGAACATCTATCCGAGTGAAATCGAGCAGGTGTTGTACAAGCACCCGGCCGTCGAAATGTGCGCCGTGGTGGGTGTGCCGGACGCGAAATGGGGCGAAGTGGGCAAGGCCTTCATCGTCCTCAAACGCGGCGCAACGGCCAGCGAAGACGACCTGATGGCCCATCTTCAGCATCACCTGGCGGGGTTCAAAGTGCCGCGCTTGATTGAACTGCGCGACAGCCTGCCCCTCTCGGGCGCGGGCAAGATACTCAAGCGCTCGCTCGTTCAGCCGGAAGCGGCCGTACAGGAGGACGTATGACGATTGCTGTAGGCGATAGCGCCCAGCGCACGCGCACCATTACTGAAGCCGATGTGCTGGCCTTCGCGGCTGCCAGCGGCGATGAAAACCCGGTGCATACCGACGCCGCCTACGCGGCCACCACCCGCTTTGGCCGCCCAATCGCGCACGGGATGCTGACGGCCAGCCTGATTTCCGCCATTCTGGGCAACGACCTGCCCGGCCCCGGCTCGGTCTATCTCGGTCAGACTCTGTCGTTCAAAGCGCCGGTCTTCCCCGGCGACACCGTCACCGGAACGGTCGAATGCATCAAGTTCCGCGACGACCGCAAGATTGCCACGTTCCGCACGACCGTCACCAATCAGGACGGCGTGCTGGTGCTGGAGGGGGAAGCCGTCATCCTCGCCACCTGATGGCGCGGAGATGGCTTCGCCCTGAGAGGTTTCGTTCGCCGTACGTTTATAAGGAGTGAATGAAATGCGTCGTCAGAAACTCGTTCTTGTCATCGTCGTTCTGCTTGCGCTGCTCGCCGTCACCATCGGCGTGGCCGCGCAGGAGGGCGAACCACTGAAGATCGGCCTGCTGACCGACCAGTCCGGCCCGCTCACCATCTACGGCATCGAGCAGGAGAACGGCTTCCTGCTGGGCCTGCTCTACGCGGCGGGCATTGACCCGACCGAGTATGACAGCCTCGAAGCTGCGCTGGCCGATGTCGTGATCGCCGGCCGCCCGGTCGAAGTTATCGTGCGCGATAACGGCAGCAACCCCGACACCGCGGCCAGCCAGGCGCGTGAATTGATCGAGCAGGAAGGCGTCGAAATTCTGGTCGGCGCGCCCAGCTCGGGCGTGATGACCGGTGTGCAGCAGGTAGCACTAGACTCGGACGTGCTGGTGTTCGCGGCCCCGGCGGCTTCGCCCGCCATCACCGGCGCGAACTTCAACCCGAACACGTTCCGCGTTTGCCGTAACAGCCTGATGGACTTCCTGGCCTTTGCGCCGTATGCCAGCACCGAGTTGGGAAGCAACTTCGTTATCTTCGCGATCGATAACGACTTTGGCCGCACCGGCGCGGCGGGCGCCAAGGCTGTGTTCAGCGGCGCGGGTATCGAGTTCCCGTTCGAAGATATCTACGTGCCGCTCGAAACGACCGACTTCACCCCCTATCTGCAGCAGGTGCTGAACAGCGGCGCCGATGTCGTGCTGCCGATTTGGGCGGGCGACACCAGCGTGACCCTCTTCCAGCAGATGGCCGAACTGGGCGTCGGCGAACAAATGGCGATTGTCACGGCTTTCAACTCGAACGACATCGTGGCAACGCTCGACCCAAGCTCCATCGGCTTCCAGGCGTGGATCGTTTACCACTACACGTTCCCGGAAACCGAGATCAACGACTGGCTGGTGGAGAAGCATCAGGCCGTTTACAACGACTGGCCGGACCTGTTCACGGAATGCTCGTTCGCGACGGCTCAGGCGATTGCCGGCGCGCTCGAAGCGACCAGCGGCAACACGCTGCCCGAAGCGATGATTCCGGCGCTGGAAGGCATGGTCTTCGAAGGGCCGAAGGGTACCTACTACATTCGCCCGTCTGACCACCAGACGATTATGCCGATGTACGTTGCGCAGCTCGACAATCTGGATGACCCGGATCAGCGGTTCTACACGCTCCTGTCCGAAATTCCGCCGCAGCAGGTCGTGCCGCCGGTGATGCTGCCGGAAGCTTATGCTGACCGCGTGGCGATGGACGAGGAGTTCATGGCCAACCTGATGGCTGGCAGCTAGTTTTCGTTCAACGTCTCCGTCTGCCTGCGCCCTGCCGCAATTGCGGGATGGCCGGGCAGGCGGGGACCTCGACGCACTTTTGGAAAACTCATGACTGAACCTCTGCTGGAAGGACGGCAGCTCCGCAAGGCTTTCGGCGGGCTGGTGGCCGTAGATGAAGTTTCGCTGCAGATCGCGCCCGGTTCGGCGCACTCGATCATCGGGCCGAACGGCGCTGGCAAGACGACGCTCTTCAACCTGCTATCCGGCCGCTACCGCCCCACCAGCGGCACAGTATGGTTCAAGGGCCGCAATATCACAAAGCTGCCGGTTTACCAGCGTGCTCATATTGGCATGGGGCGCTCGTTCCAGATCACGAACCTGTTTCCGCAGTTAACCGTGCTTGAAAACGTGCGGCTGGCGGTGCAGGCCAAGGGTAATGACAGCTTTCGCCTGCTGCGCCGGGTGGACACCTTCACCGCGCCCATCGAGAAGGCGCTGGAAGTGCTGGAACTGGTTGGATTACGCGAGTCGGCGGCCCTGCCGGCCAGCGTGCTGCCGCATGGCGGCAAGCGCAAACTGGAACTGGCTATTCTGCTGGCCGGCGACCCGGAAATCCTGCTGCTCGACGAGCCGACGGCGGGCATGGCCTCGGAGCAGGTGCCTGAACTAATGGCGACGATTGACCGGGTAAGGCGCGACGGGGGCCAAACTATCGTGCTGGTCGAGCACAATATGAACGTGGTGATGTCCATCAGCGACCGCATCACGGTCATGCACCTTGGCCGCCTGCTGGCCGAAGGAACGCCCACCGAAATCGCGGGTAACACGCTGGTGCAGGATGTTTATCTCGGCCAGTTGTATGACCTGTCGGCCGGGGAGACGCCGCAATCATGAACGACTCCGCGCCTGTTCTTGCTATTGAAAACATCCACACCTTCATCGGCCAGTTCCACATCCTCGAAGGGGCGAGCGTAGCGGTTCAGCAGGGCGGCATCACCGTGCTGCTCGGCCGCAACGGCGCCGGGAAAACCACGACGCTGAAGAGCGTGATGGGCATCACCCCGCCGAGCCAGGGCAGCATCCATTTCCGGGGAGAGCCGCTGGCGGGCAAGCCCTCGAACGTCATCGCCCAAATGGGCATCGGTTACGTGCCGGAACACCGGGCCATCTTCCGCGAACTGACGGTGAAAGAGAATCTGCAGATCGCCGAACGGAAACGCGGCGACCTGGCGCGGCGCGGAGATTTGATCTTCGACTTATTCCCCGACCTCAAGCGCCTGTACGGCCTGCCGGGTGGGAATCTGTCGGGCGGGCAGCAGCAGATGCTGGCCATGGCCCGCGCCCTCGTCCCCGAAAATCACCTGCTCTTAATTGACGAACCGAGCGAAGGGTTAGCGCCTGTCATCATCGAGCAGCTCATGCGCGCCATCACCCGCCTGACCGACCACGCGTCGGTACTACTGGTCGAGCAGAACTTCCGCGTCGCCAGCCGCCTGGCCAACGACTACGTCATCGTGGACGAGGGCCAGAGCGTCGCCAGCGGGCTGATCGCCAACCTGGTGAACGACGACGCACTCATCCAACGCTATCTGGGCGTGGCCTGAAAGGAACGCCGATGCTCTCGAAATCACTGGGTGGCAAACGCGGTTCGCTGGTTGCCATCCTCGCTATCTACATCGGCCTGCTGCTGGTCGCCTATCTGAACTCACCCAACCTGGGGAACTTCGGCATCACCGTGCTGAGCGGGCTGTTTCAGGGCATGCTGCTGTTCCTTGTCGCCGCCGCCATGTCCATCGTCTTCGGGTTGATGGACGTGCTGAATCTGGCGCAGGGCGCGATCTTCATGATCGGGGCCTATGTCGCCTACGACGCCCAGCACCCGGGCGGTGTGATTGACCTGACGGCGGTCGTACCCAACAACGACGTGCGCTTCATCGTCGCGCTGGCGCTCGGCTTTGGGGCAGGTGCGCTGCTCGGCTTCATCCTCGAACGCGTGTTTCTGCGCCCGCTGTACGTGCGGCCGATTTTCCAACTGGTGCTGACATTCGGCGTCTCGCTGATCCTGATCGAACTGGCGCAAATTGTGTGGGGCACGACGCCCAACAGCTGGGTGGAAATGTTCGGCGTGCGCGAGAACTTCTTCGTGCTGTTCGGCCAGCGCTTCAGCACCTACCGGCTGTTCGTGGTCGGCTTCGGCTTCGTGCTGATCATCGTTATCGGGCTGCTGCTCAAGCGCACCCGCCTCGGCATTATCATCCGGGCTGGCGTTGAGGACCGCGAGATGGTGCAGTCGCTCGGCATCAACGTGAAGGCCGTGTTCACGCTGGTCTTCACACTAGGGTGCGCGGTCGCGGCGCTCGGCGGGGCGGTGGCTGCGCCCTTCCTCGGCGCAGCACCTTCGCTGGCCAATACTTACCTGCTGACGGCGATTGCTGCCGTCGTGTTAGGGGGGATGGGCAGCTACTACGGCACGGCCATTGCCAGCTTACTGGTTGGCCTAGCGGTCGCTGTTGCGCAAGACGCCACAATCGGCACGTCGCTCGGCGTGCTGCCCAGCATCACGCCGCTGCTGCTGCTCATCCTCGTGCTGCTGGTTCGCCCCAGTGGACTGTTCGGCAGCAGCCGGTGAGGGGGCAAACGCGATGAACTCCCTCAAATCGTTCCTCAAGCGCGATGGCTGGATGCTCTTCATCTTCATTGGCCTGCTGGCGTTCCCGTTCATCGTGGCGACGCTGACCGGCTCGAGCCCGACTGGCGTGCCGCGCGGCGACCGCATGATCATGCGCGGCGAATCGGTGCGCTGGCAGGCGGTGCTGATCGAAGTCTTCATCCTCAGCCTGCTAGCCATGAGCTACAACCTGCTGTTCGGCTTCACCGGCGTCGTCTCGTTCGGCCATGCGCTCTTCTTTGGCCTGTCCGGCTACATTTTCGGCATCCTGCTGGAGTACACGGCGCTGGATACCGGGCTGGCGACGGGCCTTGGCATCGTGCTGGGCATCGCTGCGTCCGGGTTACTGGGACTCGGCATCGGCCTGGCGACGCTGCGGCTGAAAGGGGTTTACTTCGCCATCTTCACGCTGGCGTTGGCTGAAATGGCCTACATCTTCTTCAGCCGGTTGCAGCTCACCAAGGCGGAAGACGGCTTCGCCATCGGCGAACTGCCGGTTTGGCTGGACCCGACGCAAAGCCGCCTGACGTTCTATTACATCACACTGGCGGTATTCGTCGTCGGCTTCCTGCTGCTGCGGCGGCTGATGGCCTCGCCCACTGGCGCGGTCTTCAAGGCAATTCGCGAGAACGAAGACCGGGCGCAGTCCATTGGATTCAATACGCTGCGTTTCAAACTGCTGTCGCTGGTGATTGCCGGCATGATGGCGGGCGCGGCGGGTATTTTGCAGGTGATGCTCAACAAGAAGGTTGGCCCGGAAATGCTCGGCCTGACCTACACGATAGACCCGCTGCTCATGACGATCATCGGCGGAACGGGCACGCTGCTTGGCCCGGTGATTGGCGCGGCCGGCTTGCACCTGCTCGACGTGGGCCTGCGCGATCAGGTGATTGCCCTTGGCGGCGCATCCATCCGCATCGCCGACGTATGGGGGCTGATCCTCGGTGCGATCTTCATTCTGGTGGTGATGGTCTTCCCGTACGGCATCGTTGGTACATACCAGCGCTGGCGGCTGAAACGGCAGCACAGGGGCGATCCGGCCAGCGCGGCTACATCGCGCGCAGCACGGCGGCAGAGCGGATAGGAGACAACGCCGAAAGCAACCTCAGCCCTCGCCCTCCGCAGCAAGGAGGCCGAGGGGTGAGGCCGAAGTAGTCACAGGGGTATTTCAGAAAAGGTTGTTGAAAGGTTCGCTGGCGTTCTGCACCGCGCCGGACGCGCCATTGACCACGCCCTGGCCCCGCGACCCGACGCCGCCAACGGCACTGCTGGCAGTTTTCGTCAAATCAACAAAGAACGATCGCTGAACTGATTCGCCGTCTTTGCCCCCACAGAACGCGCAGCGCTGGATAAGCGGCCGCGTCGCGCGGTTGCCGGCCACGCGGCTGAGGGCTACCGCGTTCGCCCGCTCGCGGGAGTGAGGAGGCTGCGTGAGGTTCAAGCTGACAGCCGTCAGTGGAGCAATCTCGCGCTGGGCCAGCGCAGGCGAGGCCGAACGATGCGATTTCAGCAGCACAACGGCTTCAGCGGTTGCGGATAGCTGGGGAGCGTTATGGCGGCTGACAATGTATTCCCCATCATCAATTCCTTACACAAGGCGTATTCCGATTGATGAAACGCGCAAGTGGGGAAGGAATGGCGGGATGCGCGACCTAACTTCCGCCCGTCCACGAGCCAAAGCCGGATTCCTCGTGCTTTGGCGGCGCGGAGACTGGCTGGGCGGGCGGCTGCGAAGTCTCCGTCCATGCGCCGAGGCTCGCCGGATCCACGGGGGCAGGCGTGCCATTAACTGGCTGGGCGCTGGCGGGCGGGGTTTGCGTGGTGACGGGCTTGTTGAGCGTGCGCGGCGTGGCCGGCCCCATCAGATCGTTGACGCCCAACTGCTTCTGCGTTTCCTTGAGCGGGTCGGTGACCGGGGCGGCTAGTTTGGTGACGGTGTTGGTGATCAGGGTGTTGATCGAGCCACGCGTCGGCGGCTCGCTCGGGATTTCGACATCCACCCCGGCCTGCCGGAGTTCCTTCTGTAAGGCCGCCGCCGTTTCCGCCCACATATTGCGGAAGACGGCCAGATAGCGACCGAGGGTGTAAGACCAGGCGATCATCCGTTTTGGTCCTGCCACGATCAGCAGCAGGATAAAGATGAGGACGATTTCCCAGCCGCCGATACCGAGGATTTCCATAGTCGTATGTCGAGCAAATCTGGCATGGACAGGTGAAACGAGTCTACCACATGGGCGTAGAGACAGGGCTTCTGAAATAGGAAGGCCGGCTCAAGTGAACCGGCCCGAAGGGAAGGAACGCGGCGATCAGCGCATTTGCAGGCGCTGGCTTTGTACCTCGTCCATGGCGGCCAGCGTATCCTGCAACCCGGCCACCTCATCCTGAATTTCCTGGCGCAACCGGTGCGCGCTGGAGCTATCCACTTCCTTGGTGCCGAGGAGCGACATCTGGGCGTAGATGGTGCCGAGCGACGAGAGCGTGCTGTCGAGCTGAATCTCGGCGCGTTTGACGCTGCTGGCGGTCGCTTCGAGATTGGTGAGTTGAAGCTCCAGCTGGCGAGTTTGCCCTTCGAGGTCGGCGCGGACAGCTGGATCGGTTTCGATGGCGAGGCGCTGGCGCGTTTTGTCCAACTGCTGCGGCACGGTGCGCCGGTCGCGCTCGACCAGATCGTTGCTCTCGAAGGCGTCAATATGGAGCGCCAGGCTGTACATATGCCCGATCCAGTCATCCACATCGGCGACCGTATTCATCAGGCTGGCGCGCATGGCTCCGCTGTGGCGGCCCGCGAGCTTGACCATGCTGCGGCGATACTCGATGGCGTCTTCCAGGCGCTTGCGCGAAACCGGATTGCGGATCTCCCTGAGGTCGTACTGCTCGGTGAACTCACGTTCGACCGCCGCCTGCGCCGCCTCGGGGTCGGTGACCTTCGAGACGATGAGGGCAACTTCGGCAACCGCGCCCAACACCAGCCAAAACCACTGCTGCCACCATTCGAACGGCGTCGGCACGGCCACAAAGAGCACCGCAGTGATCAGCACAGTGAGCAGGGACTGCCAGCTGAGGATCGCGTTCAGAAATACTGCGCTGGCGGCGCGCCCGCGCACACTTTTTGAAGACATCCGTTAACTGCTTCTCTCTGCCGCGTTCACGCAGCGGCGTTGTCTGGCGTTTACGACTGCGACGCTGACTCGTCGCCAGCGCTGGTTTGCCCGGTGCCCCCGCCGCCACCCTGCGCGCCGAGCAAGCGGCGGCGGCGCTCTTCCAACTGGCGCTCGACTTCACCGCTGCGCACAGCGTCGTCAATCTGATCGCTCAGGTTCTGAGTGGCCATTTCGAGACGGGCGTCCTCGGTATCGAGACGGTTGCGGATCTGGTCGGCCAGGCTCGCCACGTCACGGTCGCTGGTCGAGGCCAGATTGTCGAGGCTCTTGATGGTCTTGTTGGTGATCTTCTTGGCCTCGGTCAGTTCGATCAGAGCGCGCAGATGCTCGCGTTCCTGGCGAATGGCCGTCATGCGGCCTTCGAGCTTCATGCGCATGGACAGCATCTGGTCGTATTGCTTCTGCTGCTGCTGCCACTGCTCGTAATATTCCTGCGCCAACTGCTGCTTGGAGTTCAACTCGGTTTGGGCGGCGGCGGCCAGGTCGTCCTTGCCTTTGACGACAAGGGTGTCAATGTCCCGGTCGAGCTTCTCGGCGGCGTCAGCAAATTCCTCGTACTTGCGCTTGAGGGTGCGCACGCTGCCGCCCACCTGCACCGTCGACTCCTCAAGTTCCTTCATATCCTTCTCGGCCTGGCGGATGTATTCATCCATCACGGCCACCGAGTTCTGCTCCAGCGCGCGGTCCACCATGCTGTGGAGGTTGGCGCTAATCAGCGTGTTGATCTTCTCGAAGAGCGACGCCATGAGACCTGTCCCCTCAATTGAACGAATGCACTGGCACGTAGTATAGCGAAAATCGTACCCTGCTGGCAGGAGACAAGGTAGAAGGTCGTCGCGGTGGGCGTCCACGGCGCGTGCGGAACTACAGGACTATACGCGGGGTGCGGGCGAGAAGTTGCGGCAGCCTCTAACCTCACCCCCCGGCCCCCTCTACGAACACAGGAGAGGGGGAGAAGTGCGCGCGAAGCGGGCACGATGCATCGTGCTCCTACGATTTCCCGTATCTCCGTAATGGTCGGGGTCTGGACTGCGTGCGAAGAGGGAGGAGCGTATGCCGGGCGTGAGTTTGCGCCCGATTTGGTGTGGGTTTCGCGGGCAAGTGGCCGACCAAACTCCTATACTCACGCTGCAGTAGTAAGCGCCGGTTGATCGCACTTTTCGGAGGCCCTATGACTGCCCCATTTATCCACTTCGGGCGCGGCATCACCAGCGACGCGGCGGCAGCCATGCGCCGCGAATGGCTCGTCACCAACGGCATCGGCGGCTACGCAATGGGCACAGTAGCCGGGGTGCTGACGCGCCGCTATCACGGGCTGTTGAATGCCGCGCTGCAACCGCCGCTGGGGCGCACGCTGCTGCTGGCCCGCCTCGATGCGGCTGCTCACTAC
>JAEURB010000247.1 GCA_016788435.1 Anaerolineae bacterium
CTGGCGAAACAGAGCTACCAGCCCATCGAAGTGCTGATCGTGGACAACGCCTCGGCGGATGGCTCGCCGGAACTCATCAACCGCAACTACCCGTGGGTGACACTGATCGAGCTGCCGCTGAACGTGGGCTTCACCGGGGCCTGCAACGCGGGATTGTGGGCGGCGCGCGGCGAGTTCGTCGCTTTACTGAACAATGATACCGAGGTGGATGAAGGCTGGGCCGCCGCCGCTGTCGAAGCATTCGGCCGCGCCGAAGATGTTGGCTCGGTGGCCAGCAAGATGCTGCTGTACGACCAGCGCGACCGCATACACACCGCCGGCGACTACTTCACGGTGGACGGGCGGGCGGGCAACCGGGGCGTGTGGCAAGCCGACGACGGCGCGTTCGACCGCGAGGAATACGTCTTCAGCGCATGCGGCGGCTCGTCGGTCTATCGCCGCGCCATGCTGGACCAGATCGGGGCGCTGGATGACGACTTCTTCTTCTCGCTGGAAGACGTAGATCTCGGCTGGCGGGCGCAGCTCACGGGCTGGCGCTGTCTTTACACCCCTTCGGCTATCGTGTACCATCACCTTTCGGCGACCGGCGGCGGCGTGACGGCCAGCTATTACGATGGGCGCAATCTGCTTTTCGTGCTGGCCAAGAATTACCCGTCTGCACTTTGGCGCAAACACGGCAGACAAGTCGTTCGGGCGCAGGTGAAACTGGCGTTCGAAGCCTTGCGCGCGTGGCGAGGCGCTGCGGCCCGCGCCCGCTTGCGCGGGATGACGGCGGGGCTGCTTGGGTTGCCGCGCCAGCTGCGCAAGCGCCGCGCCATTCAGAGCGCGCGCACCGTTTCGGACGCTTATCTCGAGTCGCTGCTTCAGCCACCACGCGGCGCATAGCGGGCGCGCCGCGCCTTGCAGGGAGCATGGATGCGTGCCGGCTTCAACACAAACCACAGCGGCCACGCCGCACCTCTCAATCATCATCCCGGCGCTCAATGAAGAACGCCGCCTGCCCCCCACCCTGGCCCGGATTGACGATTTCCTGCAAACGCAGCCGTTCACGGCCGAGATCGTGATCGTGGACAACGGCAGCAAGGATGCGACGGCCGAGTATGTGCGCAGATACGCCGAAACCCACCCGGAAGTCCGCCTGATTCAGTTGGCCGAGCGCGGCAAGGGCCGCGCCGTGAAGGCCGGGATGCTGGCCGCGCGCGGCGACCACCGCTTCATTTGCGACGCCGACCTCTCGATGCCCATTGAGGAAGTGGTCAAATTTCTGCCGCCAGACTCGGACGGCTACTCTATTAACATCGGCACCCGTGAAGGCCCGGAAGCGCGGCGCATTGGCGAGCCGTACTACCGGCACCTGATGGGGCGCATCAACAACCTGATCATCAAGATCATGGGTCTGCCCGGCTTCGAGGATACGCAGTGCGGCTTCAAGATGTTCTCGCGCGAGACGGCCGAAGACCTGTTTGACGTGCAGCGGATGAACGGCATCGGCTTCGACGTCGAGCTGTTGTACATCGCGAAACGGCGCGGCTACACCATCCGCGAGGTGCCGATTACGTGGTACTTCGACCCCGACAGCCGGATGCGGCTCGTGCAGGACTCACTCAACATGCTCCGCGAGATCTGGGAGATCCGCCAGAACTGGAAGAAGGGCCTGTATGCCCGGCGCAGCCCTGATGGCGCGAACAGCCCCGCTCAGCCTTGAAGCGGCGCTCGCCGCCGAAGGCTGCCGCGTCATCGCCGGGGTGGACGAAGCCGGGCGTGGCGCGTGGGCCGGGCCGGTCGTTGCGGGGGCGGTATGCCTGCCGCTCGACGCGCCCGATTTGGCTGACCGACTGAATGGCCTCACCGACAGCAAACAACTGACTCCTGCCGCCCGCACCCGATATGCCGGGCGTATTCACGCTGTCGCCACTGCGTGGGGGATCGGCGAAGCCAGCGCGGCCGAGATTGACGAGATCGGCATTCTGCGGGCCACCTGTACAGCCATGCGCCGCGCTATCGAAGCCTTGCGCGCAGTCTTTCCGGCCGCTGCGCCTGACTACTATTTGCTCGACCACATTCACTGGCGCGGCGCGGCGCTCGACCGGCCGTCGAAGACCGTCGTGCGCGGCGATTCGCAGTCGCTGTCCATCGCCGCTGCCAGCGTTTTGGCGAAAACGCACCGCGACGCCGTGATGACCGCGCTGGGCGACGAATATCCCGGTTACGGCTTCGCCGCGCACAAGGGCTATGGCACGCCAGAGCATC
>JAEURB010000256.1 GCA_016788435.1 Anaerolineae bacterium
TTCGCCGCCTTGCTCGAGGCGTCGTTCAGCGAAGAGGCCCATGAGCGCGGTGACCTGGTCACTGGCGTCGTCGTGGCCCAGGACTCGCAGGGACTGATCGTCGCCATTGACGGCATGAAGCGCGATGGCATCGTTCAGCGCCGCGACCTGGATCGTATGGGCGTGGGCGTTGAGCGCTACCCGATTGGCACCGAGATGGATGTGATGATCATCCGCCTCGAAGATGATGACGGCAATCTGATCCTGTCGGCTTCGCAGGCCCAGCAGACCGAGGACTGGAAGAAGGCCGAGGAAATGCTGGAGAATGGCGCGGTTTGGGAAGGCATTGTGGCTGATGCCAACCGGGGCGGCATCATTGTTCAGTTCGGCAATCTGCGCGGCTTTGTACCGGCCAGCCATGTGCTGGAACTGCCGCGCGGCCTGAACGAAGACGAGCGCAAACTGCGGATGCAGCGGATGGTCGGCCAGACGGTCAGCCTGAAGGTGATCGAGGTCAACCGCAAGCGCCGCCGCCTGGTCTTCAGCCAGCGCGACGCGACTCGTGGCTCGCGCGAACAGCGCAAGGAACTGCTGCTCGACCAGCTCAAGGAAGGCGAAGTGCGCCGTGGTGTGGTCAGCGGACTGCGTGATTTCGGCGCGTTCGTGGACCTGGGCGGCGCTGACGGTCTGATCCACATCAGCGAACTGGCCTGGCACCGCGTTAACCACCCCAAGGAAATCCTCAAGGTGGGCGACGAGATTGACGTGTACGTGCTGCGCCTCGACAGCGAAGGCAAGCGCATCGGCCTCAGCCTCAAGCGCCTGCAGGAGAACCCCTGGGCGTTTGTGGACGAGTTGTACCATGTCGGCCAACTGGTCGAAGGCGTCGTGAGCCGCGTGGCTCAGTTCGGCGCGTTCGTCAGCCTGGACCCGGGCATCGAGGCCCTGCTCCACACCAGCCAGATCAGCGAACCGGCGCCGGAAGATCCGACGCTGGTGGTTCACGAAGGCCAGCGCCTGCTGCTGCGCGTGATCAGCATCGAAACCGAGAAGCAGCGCCTGGGCCTGAGCCTGAAGGATGTGACCGAAGCGCAGAAGGCTGAGTGGGCCGCCAGTAAGGCCGCTGAAGCCGAACTCGCCGAGGAAACGGCGGAAGCCGTGGCTGAAGAGGCTGAACTCATCGAGGAAGCGGTGGAAGCTGCCGAAGCCGAACTCATCGAGGAAGTGGTGGAAGCCGTTGAAGCCGATGAAATTGAGGCAACGGTCATGATGGCTGTGCCGGCTGCTGCCATCCCGGAAGACGACAACACGCTCTAGTTCGCAAGCAACACCGTTTACAAACGCCGCCCCGTCCAATGGATGGGGCGGTGTGCTGAGCACTCAGCACGCCGTTCCTTTTCAGGGATGGTATTCGCCGCTTCCTGCCACTAAAATATGCCGGCTGTGCAGCGAGCCGAAGGGCCGCCGCACGCCCAATCTTGACGAGGAAGGGGGTGAGAAGCACATGGCACACGTCACACTCAAGCCGAATGAATCGCAGGAATCGCTGCTGCGCCGCTTCCGCAAGCGCGTTACCAACAGCGGCGTGCTTAGCACGGTGCGCCGCAAGCGCTGGCATATCTCGAAGAGCGAACTGCGCCGCATCGAGAAGAAGAAGGCCATTCGCCGCTCACGCCGCCGCCAGCGCAAGACGACTCTGCGCTAAACCTGCGCCAGGACGTACGCGCTGAACTGCCCTCGGAGAGCCGAACTGGCAATCCACCGCATTTCCTCGTCCGCTGTCAGGCATACTGGCAGCGGATGTTGCTTCTCTGGAGTTCAAAGTTGAAAGTTGAAAGTTGAACGGGGAGATCGTGGGAAGCCAGACTCTTCAGACTTTGTGCATTCTCCTTTATACTTGCTCCAGTGATCACACGCTGAGCTAGTTGACAGGTCAGGAAGAAGCGCTCTTCATCCTTTCAGCTTTCAATCATCAACTCGACGAAATAGAAAGGCGCTGCACGGACAAGCCTATGGGAAAATCCGAAGACAAACTCGAAGTTGAGGGCGTGATTGTCGAAGCCCTCCCCAATACGCAGTTTATGGTGGAACTGGAAAACGGCCACAAGATTCTGGCCTACCTCAGCGGCAAGATGCGCAAGAACTACATCCGCATTCTGCTGGGCGACCGGGTGCGCGTGGAAATGAGCATGTACGACCCGTCACGCGGCCGCATCACCTATCGCTTCCGCGATACGCGCCGCGACTCGGAAGAGCAGCCCACCTGAAACCCGCCGCGTGAATCCCGTTGTTCCACGATTCGCGCTCCCCGCTTTCCTGGTTCGACAGGCAGGTTAAGCCGACTGGTTGACCCCGACCGGCCGCCGGACGCCTGCTGCGCTGCGCCGGTTGCTCGTCACGCCTGTTTCTCTCCCCAATGCACCACCGCCGTGCCAAACATGAACGTCTTGTAGGCCACGCTGCCGAAGCCCGCCTCGCGCATCAGTGACGCCAGTTCGTTCGGCGTCTTGAACTTCTGCGTTGATTCGGGCAGGTATTGGTAGGCGTCGCTGTTGCCGCTGATGATGCGGCCGAGCAGCGGAATACCGTACCTGAGATAGAAGACGATGAACGGCTTGAGGATGTTGTTGGGCGGCGGCGCGGTATCGAGCAGGACGAGGCGGCCGCCCGGCTTGAGCACGCGCTTCTGTTCGGCGAAGGCACGCGGGATATCAATCACATTCCGCATCAGGTAGCCCGCCGTGAGCGCGTCAAAGGCCTCATCTTTGTAGGGCAGATTCAGCGCATCGGCCGCATTCCAGTCCACTTGATCGCCCAGCGGCAGTCCCTGGCCGACTTTCATCATGCCAACGGAAAAATCGCCGCCGACGGCCTCGACGCCTGGAACCTGGCGCAACGCCTCGAAGGCGATATCGCCGGTGCCGGTCGCGAGGTCGAGCAGGCGCTGCCCCGGCTGCAGGCGCGCTTTCTGGACGACGAAGCGCCGCCAGCGCAAATCCTGCCCGCCGGTCATCACGCGGTTCATGAGGTTGTAGCGACCGGCGATGCGGTCGAACATCCCTTGCACGTAGGTGGCGCGTTCCTGGCCTTGAAGATGGGTCATGGGAAACCAGTTGAAAGTTGAAAGTTGAAAGTTGAAAGCCCTGAATGCTAGCCATCAGAAGTGGGTCCACTTCTACCATCTCTCGTAACGCAAAACCCTGGCTTCAAGACTTATGCAGGCAAGGGGCTGAAGCCCCTTGCGTAAGTCCTAACTTTCAACTTTCAACTTTCCTTGGCTGGGCGCACGGCTTCGATGGCAATCCAGTCGCCGAGCTGGCGGCGGCCGGTTGGTTCGAGGCCGGTACGGCGCAGCGCTGCGTCCACGTCATCGCCCTGCTCGGCAATGATACCGCTGAAGACGGCCCGGCCGCCGGGTTTGAGCACCTGGCCCAGCCCCTGCTCGCACATGCCGCTGATGATGCGCGCCAGAATGTTGGCGGCCAGCAAGTCGAACTGGCGGCCGGACTGTAACGCCGTTTCGAGGCTGCCCTCTTCGGCGGTAATCTGCGCGGCGACGCCGTTCTGCGCCGCATTCGCGAGGGTCACATCCACGGCAATCGGGTCAATATCAAGCGCCCAGACGGATTCAGCGCCCAGTTTGGCCGCCCCAATCGCCAGAATGCCAGAGCCGCAGCCGAGGTCGAGCACCGTCGCGCCGGGGCTGACGAGGTCTTCGAGGACTTCAAGGCAAAGCTGCGTGGTCGGGTGCGTGCCGGTGCCGAACGCCATGCCGGGGTCGAGCGCGATTTCGAGGTCGCCTGGTTCGAGGGCCACATCAATCCAGAGCGGGCGAATCAGCAGGCGGCGGCCGATGCGCACCGGCTGATAGTGGGCCTTCCACGCCTCGGCCCAGTCTTCCTCGTCCACCGCGCGGAACTCCGGCCCGGGCATCGGGTACATCATGTTCATGTAAGCGAGCGCTTCGGTCAACTGGCGGATCGCTTCGGGGGCGCGGCCGTCTTCGGGCAGGTAGGCGCGCAGGGCCAGCGGGCCGGGCGGCGGCGCTTCCCCGTCGTCGAGCGTATCGGGCGGGATACCCTCGACCTCGATGGATACCCCCTGATAGCCGTAGCGGTTCAGGATTTCGGCGGTTGCTTCGGCCGCCTCGCCATCCACGCGCAGCGTTACTTCAATCCATTTCGGCACGGCTCACTCCAGAAGAAGTACTGAGTGCTGAGTGCTGAGTAAAAAGATCAACGCAAAGAATGCCAAGAGTGCCAAGTTCCCTGACTCAGCACTCAGCACTTTCCACTACTCTTTTTCGCCGGCGATGAAGTCCATCATCCGGTCAAAGAAGCCCTTGTTCGGCTTTTGCGGCTGCACGTCGGAACCGAGCGAGGCGGCCAGTTGCTCGAACAGGCGGCGCTGCTCGTCGTTGAGGCGGGTAGGCACTTCGACCTGAATGTAGACCAGTTGGTCGCCGCGCCCGGCCGTCGAACCGTCACTGCGCAGGCGGGGAACGCCCTTGCCGCGCAGGCGGAAGACCTTGCCGGTTTGCGTGCCGGCCGGAACCTGTAGTTCTACGTCGCCTTCGACGGTCGGGATGGGGAACTTGTCCCCCAACGCGGCTTGCGCCACGTTGACGCTGACATCAAGGATGATGTCGTTATCCTTGCGGCGGAAGAACTCGTGTTCCTGGACGTGGACGACGACAAACAAGTTGCCGGCTGGTGCACCCGCGTCACCCGCATCGCCCTCACCGCGCACCTGAATTTGCAGGCCCTCACGCACGCCGGGCGGAATCTGCACGCCAAGCGTAACGTGTTTGCGCTGGCGGCCCGCCCCCCGGCAGGTCGAGCACGGTGTGCTGACGGTTTCACCCTTACCGCCGCAGCGCGGGCAAGTAGCTACCTGCACCATCGGGCCGAGGAAGGTTTGCTGAACCTGGCGCACCTCGCCGGTTCCGCTGCACTGCGCGCAGCGCACCGGCTGCGTGCCGGGCGCAGCGCCCGAACCCGCGCAGGTATCGCAGGCCGACATGCGGTCGAACTCGACTTCCTTCTCCACCCCAAAGATCGACTCTTCGAAGGTGATGGTCACATCAGCACGGCGGTCGCTGCCGGACTTCGGTCCACGCCGCCGCGCCGAACTGGAGCGCACCCCGCCAAAGCTGCTGAAGAACTCCTCGAAGATCTCCTCGAAGCCGCCGAAACCAGCCCCGCCTGGATAGCCTGCCCCCCCTGCCGGGCCATTGACTCCGGCCATGCCGAAGCGGTCGTAGCGGGCGCGCTTCTCATCATCAGACAGAACTTCGTAGGCCTGATTGATCTCCTTGAACTGTTCTTCGGCGTGTTCGGCCTTGTTGACGTCGGGATGCCATTCACGCGCCAGCTTGCGATAAGCCGACTTGATCTCGTCTTTACCGGCTGTGCGCGAAACGCCCAGCACCTCGTAGAAGTCTTTAGCCATCGTTGCCATCAGGTGAGCCTATCAGGACGGTGAGTGTAAAACGAAGCGCAAAGAAGAGATAGTGCTGAGTACTGAGTACTGAGAGAAAAACAGACGTCTTGGATGGATTCAGGGTTCGCTAGCGAGCGAACCCTATGCGAAAGTGCTGAGTGAAAAGAAGCTTCCCTCTCCTCACTCAGCACTCAGCACTCGTTACTGTCGTTTACGCTTCGGTGAACTCGGCGTCCACCACGTCTTCGCCGTCCGGCTTGCTGCCGGTTGGGCCGCTGCTGTCCGGGCCGGGGCCTGCGCCATTCGCGCCATCAGCCGCCGGCTGCTCGTACATCTGGCCACCCAGCGTTTGCATCCACATCGTCAGGGCTTCGGTCGTCGTGCGGATCTGATCCACGTTGTCGGCGGTCTTGGCCTTGGTGACGTCGTCAATACGCTCACGGGTCGTCTTCTTCGAGTCTTCCGGCAGCTTGTCGCCATAGTCACGCAGGAACTTCTCGGCTGCGAACACGGCGCTGTCGGCCTGATTGTGCAGCTCGACCATTTCCTTGCGCTTACCGTCCTCGGCGCGGTGCGCTTCGGCTTCCTTGACCATGCGCTGGATTTCGTCTTCCTTCAGGCCGCTGCTGGCGGTGATGGTGATTTTCTGCTCGCGCCCGGTCGCCTTGTCACGGGCGCTCACGTTGAGGATGCCGTTGGCGTCAATGTCGAAGGTGACTTCGACCTGCGGCACGCCACGCGGCGCGGGCGGAATGCCGTCGAGGATGAAGCGGCCGAGCGACTTGTTATCGCCTGCCATCGGGCGCTCACCTTGCAGGACGTGGATTTCCACCTGCGTTTGGCTGTCGGCGGCCGTCGAGTAGACCTGGGACTTGCGGGTGGGGATAGTCGTGTTGCGCTCGATCATCGGCGTCGCCACGCCACCGAGCGTTTCCACGCTCAGAGTCAGCGGCGTCACGTCGAGCAGCAGGATGTCCTTGACTTCGCCGCCGAGCACGCCGCCCTGAATGGCCGCGCCGAGGCCAACCACTTCGTCGGGGTTGACGCTCTTGTTCGGCTCCTTGCCGAAGAAGCCCTTCACCGCGTCCACCACGGCTGGCATACGGGTCATGCCGCCGACGAGAATGACAGTGTTGATATCGCCAGCCGACAGACCGGCATCCTTGAGCGCCGCCTTGCAGGGGTCAATCGAACGCTGGATCAGGTCGCGGGTCAGGTCTTCCAGCTTAGCGCGGGTGAGCGTCATGTGCAGGTGCTTCGGCCCACTGGCATCGGCGGTGATGAACGGCAGGTTGATATCGGCCGTCATCACGCTCGACAGTTCGATCTTGGCCTTCTCGGCCGCTTCCTTCAGGCGCTGCAGGGCCTGGCGGTCCTGGCGCAGGTCAATCGAGTTCTCTTTTTTGAAGTCGTCAGCGATCCAGTTGATGATGCGCTCGTCGAAGTTGTCGCCGCCGAGATAGGTGTCGCCATTGGTGCTGCGGACTTCGAAGACGCCGTCGCCCACTTCGAGGATCGAAATATCGAAGGTACCGCCGCCGAGGTCGTAAACCGCGATGATCTCGTTGGCCTTCTTGTCTTCGCCATAGGCCAGCGAAGAGGCCGTCGGCTCGTTGATGATGCGCAGTACTTCGAGACCGGCGATACGGCCCGCGTCTTTGGTGGCGTTACGCTGCGTGTCGTTGAAGTAAGCCGGAACCGTGATGACGGCCTGGTCAACCGGTTCGCCCAAATAGGCTTCGGCGTCCGACTTGATCTTCTGCAAGATCATGGCCGAGATTTCCGGCGCGGTGTACTCGCGGCCGCCCATGTGCACGCGGATATCGCCGTTCGGCGCGCCGGTCACCCGGTACGGCACGAGCTTGATAGCCTTCTGCACTTCGGGGTCATCAAAGCGCTTGCCCATGAAGCGCTTGATCGAGAAGATGGTGTTTTCGGGGTTGATGACAGCCTGATTGCGGGCCACCTTGCCCACCAGCCGCTCACCCGTTTTGGGGTTGACGGCCACGACGGAGGGGATCAGACGTCCGCCTTCCGACGATGGGATGACGGTCGCTTCGCCGCCTTCCATCACTGCGACGACCGAGTTGGTCGTGCCGAGGTCAATACCGATAATGCGTCCCATGTGTTTGTCTCCTGATTCCTGAGGGTTGTTCGTGCGTCCCGGTCGCGCCTAGCGTGCTACGCGCACCATGGCGGGGCGCAGCGTTCGTTCTCCAACTTTGTAGCCTCTGGCCAGCGTCGTGGTCACGATTCCGCTGGGGTGTTCGCTATCGTCATCCACGCCAATCGCTTCATCGCGGGTGGGGTCGAACGGCTGACCAGTGGGGTCAACGGGCGTTACACCGTAATCATCCAGCAGCTTGACCAGCTTGCGCTGGATCATGCTTGTGCCGGTGACCCAGTTATTGTCCGCCAGTTCGGGCGGGATATTGGCAATCGCGCGGTCGAAGTCATCCAGAATGGGCAGCACACTGGTCAGCACATCGGCCGCCGCGTTCTGATAGCTGTCGCGAAGCTGGCCCTCGACGCGCTTCTTGTAGTTGGCAAATTCGGCTCGCGCCCGCTGCCAGCCATCAAGGTTCGCGCTGGCCCGCGCCTGCAATTCATCAAAGGCCTCCTGCGTAATGCCGTTAGCCTCGGCCGCCGGGGGAGCAGCCACGCCATCGGGCGCGCCCGCATCCGCATCGTTCGCGGGTCTCTTATTCACCACGCGCTTCTCCTTGTCCATTCAGATCGCCGGGGCATACCGCGCAATGCCGACCCGGGCGTCCAGATACTCCGACAGTGTATGCGGCCAACGCTAGAATCGCGTTAGCGAAGCGCAAGAGGCGGAAAAGAACGGGGCTGAGGGCCGAAGAGCTGGGGAAAATGCATTGCCACACGCACAGGTTGCCCTGCACGTTCACCCGAATCTATACTCGATGGCAGCGTTGGCGCGTTCAGGAGAAACCCCATGATCCATCACTTCGCATTGATCACGGCCCTGCTTGCCGCCGTCGTGCTGGGAGCATTCCCGCTAGCCGCGCAAGACTGCACCATCATGGCTGGACAAGCGGCCTTTGACGCGGGCCAGTATGCAGAGGCTTTCGACATCTTTCAGTGCGTGGACAATACCGGCGAGGCCGAGGAACAGGCCGTGCTGGGCATCGGGCGGGCGGCGCTCATGCTCGATGAATACTCAGTGGCCGCCAATGCCGCTGCCTGGGCAGCCGAAGCGGTTGGCCTGAGCCAAAGCGAGTATGGCCCCCAACAGATTGAGCGACTAACCCGGGCGCGGGTAAAAGACCCTGACAGCCTGCCGTTGATGACGGAGCTGGCGTACTGGCTGTGGCTACGCGCCCGTGACGACGAGGCCATACCACTCTACGCAGCCATCCTGGAGGCCGACCCGC
The DNA here is from genome assembly GCA_016788435.1 of Anaerolineae bacterium. Taxonomy (GTDB): domain Bacteria; phylum Chloroflexota; class Anaerolineae; order Aggregatilineales; family Phototrophicaceae; genus Flexifilum. The sequence goes on from JAEURB010000256.1 coordinate 8,817, forward strand.
AGAACGCATTCGCGCTGACTTTCGGTGCCTCGTCGCAAGCCTATCTGGGCGACCTTGACGCGGCCGATGCGGGATTCGCGCAGGCACTGGAACTGGCCCCTGAAAACGACCATATCTATTCTATAGCCGCGTCAACCTATCACGATTTGGGCTACCCGGAAGTTGCTCTCGGGTATTCCGATCAGGCGCTTGAGCTGCGGCCCGGTGAATTCGCGGGGCGCTACGTCACACGCGGCGAGATTCTGATGGACCTGAGGAACTACGAGGCGGCGATTGAAGACTTCCAGCAGGCGCTCGACCTCAACCCGGAAAACTTCGACGCACTGACCGGGCTGGCGGATTCCCTGCTGCGGATCGGCGAATACGATGCGGGATTCAACCCGGTCAATCAGGCACTCACTCAGAATCCGGACTCGCTGGTGGCCCGGGTCATTCGAGGTTATCTCTATCTCAATACCGATGAACCTGAGTTAGCGCGCGCTGATTTCGAGCGCGTTATCGAACTTGACCCCGAACATGCGGACGCTTTGGGCGGGCTTGGTGACCTGGCCTACAACGCCGACGACTTTGAAGCGGCAGTCCGTTTCTATCAGCAGGCCGTCGCCAGCGATCCATCGTCACGCTATGTACGCGCCGGGCTGGCGGATACACTGGCCACGCTCAACGATGCGGGCGCGGCCCAGGCGCTGGCCGACCTGTTCCAATTGGCGGGAAACCCGCTGGAACTGGCGGCGGCGGGCAAGCCACAGGTGCTGCCGCTCGACTTCGACACCGTGTATGTCACCACGATTGAGGCCAACGCCGGGGATACGATCTCGGCATCAGCCACATCGGTCGAAGATGGCCTGCTCGACCCTGCGCTCGTCATACTGGCGAACGACGGTGAGGCGGTCGCTTTTTCCGATGATGCGGATGGTTTTGACGCGGCCCTCGACGCCTTCGTGGTGACGAAGCCGGGCACGTATACCGTACTCATCGGCCTGCTGGACAGCGTCAGGGGCGATGCGCGCCTCACGGTAAGGGTGACGCCAGCGGGTTAAACGCGGTACTGCTTGATGGCCTTGCGCGCGAGGTAGCCGGGCGCGATAAAGCCGATGAGACGGATGAGACGGTCGAACCAGCGCAGGACAGCCGTTTTGCGCGGCCGTTCGGCGTTGCCGGCGATGGCCCGCGCCACCTGCTCAGGCGTCATCGTGGGCAGGCTCGACGCGCCAGCCGAGTACCCCTTCTCGCCCAGCCGGTTCTGGTTGAACGGCGTCGCCACCCGCCCCAGCCGCATATCGGTGACGGTAATGTGGTCGGCCTCCAGTTCGTAGCGCAGCGAGGCCGCCAAGCTGCTGACGAAGGTTTTGCTCGCGCCGTAGGTGGCCGCATACGGCATCGGCACACCCGCCGAAATGGACGAGATAAGGATGATGCGCCCGCCGCCCGCTTTCCGCATGGCCGGCACGCAGGCGCGGATACTGTGCAGCACGCCGTCTATGTTCGTTCGCAGCAGCGTTTCGAGGTCGTTCCAGTCACTGTCCGCTATTGCGCCGCGCTGGCCCACCCCGGCATTAGCGACCAGTACATCGAGCCGCCCGAAGCGGGTAGTCGTGGCCAGCACAGCTTCCTGCATGGCCGCCGCGTTTCGTACGTCAGCCGCCAGCGCCAATAGCTCCCCATGAGGTTCGGGCAGCGCAGCGACGGCTTGCGCCAGTCCGTCAAGCGCCGCGACGGATTGCGCTGAAGCGGCGACGTGGCAGCCGCGGCGGGCCAGTTCGAGCGCCGCCGCATAGCCAATGCCCGACGACGCCCCGGTGATGAACGCGACTTTGCCCTGTAGGCTGGTCATGGACTGCCTCGACTGGCACGAACCGGGAGATGGCCCCGATTGTAGCGGATTGAGCCGCCGAATTGTGCGCGGCGCGGTGCTGGCTGGTGCGAAAACCGTGCAGCCGCCGCCGTTCAGCATACAATCATCAGCAGGCAAGCACGCACGCAGGCTCACCCATGCCCGACCCGAAACGCGCCACGCAGGAAATGCTGCTGGCGATGTCCCTCAGCCCCTCCCCCCTTGACCGCCTGCTGACGCCGGGCCTGCTGCTGCTGGCCGCGCTGGCGGCGGCGCTGCGCCTGCTGGCCGGGGACTGGCCGAACGCGCTGTATACCATCTTCTGCGCGGCACTTCTGTTCGGGCTGGCGGCGTTTCCCGCAAGTTCCGAGCGCCTGCTGGGAGCAACCTTCGGCCGCCGCCACGCCTTCGTCATTGTCCTGCTGTGGCTGTATGGCACCGCGGGCATCGCGATTGTGCGCGCCATGAGCAGCGCGCCCACCACCGGTAAGGACAGCTTCACGTTTTACGGCCTGCTGCTCACCGGGATAGCCGTCGTCATCATGCTCGTGCGCGCTGTCCTGCTGCTCACGCCGCGCGGCGCGCGCTTCTTCGTCACGCGAATTCCACTCTGGGAGCAGGCCCTCGTCGCCGCCAACGAAGCGGTTGCTGCTGTTCTACTGGCGCTCTTCTTCGGCCCGCTGCTGGCCCATGCAGCCGAGCCAGGCGTTTTCACTCTGCGCGTGGACGCGCTTTACACGCTGGCGGTGGGCACTGTGCTGACGCTCTATTACGCCGGGACGCAAGTGATGTGGACGCAGCGCGGCAACGACTGGCTCAGCCAAACGGCCGTTTGGGTGCGGCTGGCGCGGCTGCTCACGCCGCCGGGCATCCTGATCATCGTCGTCGTGCTGGCGCGGCCGTTCATCGAACGTGGCGATCCGCGCTCGGCGCGCTTGCTCGGCGGCGGGGCCGATGTCGCCGTCCTTGCCCTCGCCCCGGTCATCCTGCTGCTCGTCCTGGTCGTCACCCTGCTGGTCTATACCGGTCGCGATGGCCTGCGTCAGCGCTTCCTGCCCGACCTGCTGCTCGAACGGCTGCCGCTCCGCCTGCGCCGCTTTCTCAGCTCGATCTCGGATATGGATATGCTGCTCATCCTCGGCGTGATGGTGACGGTGATCCCGCTTGCTCTGCTGCTTGATGGCAGCGGCGGCCTGCTGGATGACCTGCGGCGGCAGATTCTGCAAAGCAGCGGCGCGCTGATCGAAAGCAGCGAACAGGCGCTGGCCCTGCTCTTCGCGCTGCCCTTCTTCGCCGTCGTCATCGCCCTGCTCACGCTCTACGCCTTTGCCGTCAGCCGCAAATCGCTGTCCGGCCGTGACCGCGATGCGCTGGTCAGCAAGCTTCCGTTCGGCTTCCTGCTGATCTTCCTGATCGCGCTGTATCTGTTCGCGGTGCCATTCACGCAGGTCGTCACCGAAGGCCGCCTGCCGCGCCTGCCGCAGGACTCGGTTCGCATCATCCTGTTCAACATCCTGATCCCACTCATTCTGCTCTACGCCGCCTACTTCACCTTCGTCCGCATCCCTTACCGGCGCGGCCAGAACCGCTGGCGGACGATTCAGAACGGGGCGCTGGATGGCGAACTGACGCGGCTGGACGAACGCATCGCCGGCCTCAACCGCGAGTTGGCCGGTATCGAGGAACGCTGGCACAGCGCCCCGGCCGAAGGCGCGGCGCGTACCAGCCTGCTTTTTCACTATGTGCAGTTGAACGGCATCCGCGACGACCTGAACATGCGCCGTCTGCAAGCTCTCGGCGAGCGCCAGCAGTTGTTCGAGCTGTCAGAAACGCCCGTCTCGCTGGCAGTGGCACGCCTGCCGGTGCGCGTGGTCAGTATCGGCGTGCCGCTGTTGATTGCCTTGCAGGTTTACCAATGGGCGGTGCTCAACAACGGCCTGCGCCAGATCGTCGAAGACCCGAACGCCACGGTCCTCGACTTCCTGCAGGCGCTTTTCCAGCAGATCAACCCGTGAGCATTCACGGCGGCTTAACTTTCGCGCCAACACCCGCTAGACTATCAGCGCATCGAAACCATCAGGGATGACCATCTCATGCCGGAAGAACATGCCTTGATCGAACGACTGAGGCCACACGACCGCCCGCTTTCACCCGACGACCCGATGGCCGAAGCCGGGCGTATCGTGCTGCTGCGCGATATCATGATCATGTTGCAGCACGAGGAAGGCGCGCAGACCGGCGAGGACATCGAAGACGTGCATGAGATGCGCGTTTCGACGCGCCGGATGCGCAGCGCCCTGCGCCTGCTGGAGCCATACTACACGGGGAAGACGGCCGGTAATTTCCGGCGCGACTTGGGCGACGTGGCAGATGCGCTCGGTGGCATCCGCGACCGTGACGTGCTGCTGGAACATATGACCGCGTCGCTTCCCGCGCTGCCCGAAGATACCCAGGCGGAACTGCGGCGCGTGATGCAGCTCATCGAAGGCGAACGGGAGGCCGAACGGAACATCCTGCGCCGGATGATCCACAAGCGGCGCTACACCCGCTTCATCGAACACTTCAGCGAGTTTCTGACGACGCCGGGCGCAAAGGCGGTGACGTTCAGCGAAACAGCCGTCACGCCCACACTGGTGCGCCACGTGCTGCCCACGGTCATCTATGACCATCTCGGCATCGTGCGCGCCTACGACGCGGTTGTCGCCACAGCCAGCGTACCTACCCTGCACCAGCTTCGCATCGAGTTCAAGCGGCTGCGCTACGCCATCACCATCTTCGAGGAAGTGCTGGGTACAGGCGTCAAGACATACCTGAAAGAACTGAAGACGATGCAGGATCATCTGGGGCGGATGCAGGATATCTCCACGGCGCACGAGCTGCTCGAAGCGCTGCAAGCCCGCCTAACGGACGAACAACTCGCGGCGCTGAATGCCTACTTCGCACAGATTGACGCCGAACTGGACGGCCTGCGGGCGGAAGCCCCTGGGCTGTGGAACAACTTCGACGGCAAGACGGTGCAGAAGCAGCTCACGGCGGCGGTGGCGGTGCTGTAGCGGAACAAAAAGAGAAAACACGAATAACGCAAAGAGCGCAAAGGGGATACAGTCAGATGTCCTTGGCGTCCTTCGCGTGGTCAGTTGTTCGGGCTTTCGCAAAAAACCCTTGACCGAGCCACGCGCCGCCCACGCCCATCACGGCCATCAGCGGCGGGTAGACTGGCAGGTAGTAGCGCTGCCACTCGATGGGTGTGAGCAGGAGCGCGGCCGCCAACGCCGATAGCAGCCACAGCCCAACGATCCAGCGCGCCTCAGTTCGGCCCGGCCCACGCAGCAAGGCCACAAATCCCGCCCCGCCGAGAATGAGCGCCGCCAACGCCCAGAGCCAGGCCGCCGTCACGCCGGCCAGCCCGGACGCCTCATAGGCCGTGATTTGCGGCGCGAGCCATTCACCCCACCCCGCCACTTCGAAATACTGCGGCACGGGCGCGAAGGCCTGCCGGGCGAATCCGGCGAATGCATCAGGCAGGCCGGCGAATCCACCGAACGCCGCCGTCTGCCCGTCGAGCAATTCCGAACGCAGGCGCAGCACGTCGGCGGCGCGACCAAACGGATCGCTCCACCACGCGGGGTTGAGGGCGAGAAAAACCAGCGCGGCGATCAACCCGGCCAGCGCCATTTGCCCGATTCGCGCCCCGGCCTTCCTCGCGCCCTCGCTCCGGCCTCGATAGAGCGCAAATCCGAGCGCACCCAGCCCAATCGGCACGATCGCCAGCGCCGCCGTATGTTTCGAAGCGACGGCCAGCCCCGCGCACAAACCAAACACGGTCGCCCAGCCCCACGCTTGCCGGCCCCGTCTTTCCAGCCAGTACATGGCGGTCAGCGCCGCCAGCGCCGTAAACGCGATCAGGCTGCCTTCCATCATTGCCCGGCGGCCGTTCAACAGCAGCGCCGGATGCAGCGCATACAGGAGCGCCGCGATCCATGCCGCCGCCCGGCCGCCGGTCTTTTCCGCCAGCGCGAACACGGCGAGCAGCCCGACGACGAGGAACTGCGCCGACGGCCAGCGGCTCACCCGCAACAAATCCGCCGAGGGGGCGTGTCCGTTCGTGTGGTTATACGACCAGTCTGCGCCCCAATCCCATTGCTCGTTCAGTTCATCGGGCGCAAAACCGGCCAGCGCCCACGCCGCGCCAATCGCGTACTTGTTCACGACGCCGTTGAGCAATCGCAGGTGCTGTTCAGTCGCGTTCAGCGGCGGCTCGGAATAGCGCACCCGTTCCGGCTGGCCGAGCAGGAACAGATACGCGAAATCGCGGCTCATATAAATCTGAGTGGATTCGTCGCCATGAAAGGGCGTAACCAGCGCGCCGGTCACAACGTACGCACCCAGCGCGAACAAAAACAGACCATCGAGCGCGCGCTTCATTACGCCCCTTTCTCACGCGGAAAGACAACGCAAGGAATACGAAGCACACAAGGGTTTCGCAAACCAGCGTTGCGTCCTTTGCGTTCTTTGTGCCTTTGAGTCTTTGTGTAATTCGTTAACCCAGCGCCAGCAACGGCTTGCCCTGCTCGACGCTTTGGCCGGGCTGCACCCACACGCGGTTGACGACGCCATCGCGCGGGGCTTTCAGTTCGTTCTGCATCTTCATGCTTTCCAGCACGAAGAGCGTTTCACCCTGTGCCACCTGTTGGCCCTCGATGACGAGGACGCCGACGATCAGGCCGGGCATCGGCGACTTGATCTGCAATTCCCCGGTGCCAACATCTGGCCCGCCGCGCCCCGAAGCGAGCAACTGCGCCCGTTCGTCCAGCACCTCGCCAGCATACACGCGCCCGCGAAGCTGAACCTGAACCTCGCCGTCACGCTCGTCTATCACCGCTTCATACGAGCGCTCGTCCATCAGAATCGAGTACTGCGACGGGCCAAGCGAGAGAAAGTCCACCGTGCGCGGCTCACCATTGACGAGCAGCGTTCCGTCGCGGCGAATCTCGATATCGAAGCGCTGCCCATTGAGGATCGTCACGTAGTTCATCGGCTCATGCGCTCCCAACGGCTGACCCATTTCCAGTTGCTGGTATCGCGCTCGTTGCGAGTAACCACCTGGCTGGCCAATTGCGCCCGGCGGTGCGCGAACAGCGTGGCCGCAATCGCCGCCGCTTCCAGTTCTTCGGCTGGCGGTGATGATTCGTAGACATCCATCGCGAAGCGCTCTTCAACGAACTTGGTATCAATGCGCCCGGCGATGAAGCTGAAGCTGTTGAGCAGGTTGATGTGAAACGGGATGTTGTGGCGCACGCCCATGATGATGAACTCGCCGAGGGCACGGCGCATCCGCAGCATGGCCTCGGCGCGGTCGTCTCCCCACGTGATCAGCTTGGCGATCATGCTGTCGTAGTAGGGCGAAATCTCGAAGCCGCGATACACGCCGCTGTCCACGCGCACGCCCGGCCCTGACGGGGTGAGCAGCGTGGTGATCGGCCCGACCGACGGCATGAAGTTATTGTACGGGTCTTCGGCGTTGATGCGGCACTCGATGGCCCAGCCCTTCGGGTGCAAAAAGCTCTCGGCGGGGCCCATACGCCGCCCGCGCGCGATGCGAATCTGCTCCTTCACCAAGTCCACACCCGTCACCAGCTCGGTTACGGGATGTTCCACCTGAAGGCGGGTGTTCATCTCCATGAAGTAGAAGTTCTTGTCTTTGTCCACCAGGCACTCGATGGTGCCGGCGTTGACATAGCCGACGGCTTCGGCGGCGCGGACGGCCATCTCGCCCATGCGCTGGCGCAGGTCATCATCCATGAACGGGCTGGGCGACTCTTCGACCAGCTTCTGGTGACGGCGCTGGATCGAGCATTCGCGTTCGCCCAGATGGATAGTATTGCCGTGCGTATCGGCCAGTACCTGGAACTCGATGTGGCGGGCGCCCTCGATCATCTTCTCGACATAGACCGAGCCGTCGCCAAAGGCGCTTTCCGCCTCGCGGCGGGCCGATGCCAGCGCGTTGGGCAGGTCTTCGGCCTTGTGAACGGCGCGCATCCCCTTGCCACCGCCGCCGGCCGCCGCCTTGACCATGATCGGGAAGCCGATTTGGCTGGCAATCGCCAGAATGTCATCGTCGTGCATACCCGGCTCGCTGCCCGGAACGACCGGCACGCCGACCTTCATCACGGTCGCGCGGGCCGCCTGCTTGTCGCCCATGGTGGCAATCGCCGACGCGGGCGGGCCGATGAAGACGATGCCCTCGTCCTGGCAGGCCTGCGCGAACTCCTCGCGCTCAGACAGGAAGCCGTAGCCGGGGTGGATGGCGTCCGCGCCGGTGCGGCGGGCCACGTCAAGAATCGTCTCGATTTTGAGATAGCTCTCTCTTGGCGCGGGCGGGCCGATCAGCACCGCCTCGTCGGCATAGCGCACATGCAGCGCCGTGCGGTCGGCCTCTGAGTAGACGGCCACCGTTTCGATGCCCAGTTCGCGGCAGGCGCGAATGACGCGCACCGCGATCTCGCCGCGATTGGCGATCAGGATTTTGTTGATCTTGGGGCTGGGTTCAGTCGTCATCTCGTTCGTCCCTCAGCCTAGAGCGGGATATTGCCGTGTTTCTTCGGCGGGTTGCTGTCGCGCTTGTTCTGGAAGACCTCCAGGCCGTTGATCAGGCGGGCGCGCGTCTCACGCGGCTCAATCACATCGTCCACATAACCGCGCTCGGCGGCGATGTACGGGTTCGCCAGTTTCTCGCGGTAATCGGCGGCCAACTGCGCCTTGAGCGCGGCGGGGTCGGCACTCTCTTTCAGTTCACGGCGGTAGATGATCTCGACTGCACCTTCCGGCCCCATCACCGCGATTTCGGCGGTTGGCCACGCCAGGTTGAGATCGCCGCGAATATGCTTGCTGCTCATCACGCAGTACGCGCCGCCATAGGCCTTGCGCGTCGTAACCGTCAGTTTCGGCACGGTCGCTTCGCAGTAGGCATAGAGCAGCTTGGCACCTGAACTGATGATACCGTTGTATTCCTGGTCAGTGCCGGGCATGTAACCGGGCACGTCCACGAAGGTGATGATCGGCAGGTTGAAGCTGTCGCAAAAACGGATGAAGCGGGCAGCTTTCTCGCTGGCCTTGATATCGAGCACGCCGGCCAGCACCATCGGCTGGTTGGCGACGATGCCGATGCTGTGCCCGCCCAACCGCGCAAAGCCGACGACGATGTTGGCGGCGTAATCGGTTTGCGTTTCGTAGAAGATGCTGTCGTCCACCACGCGGCGGATGACCTCGCGGATGTCGTACGGCTTGTTGGGCGAATCCGGGATGATGTCGTCCAGTTCGGGGTCGGCCCGCAGTGGGTCGTCCTTGGTCGCCATATATGGCGGGTCTTCCATATTATTCTGCGGCAGATAAGTGAGCATCTCACGAACGAGCAGCAGCGTTTGCGTTTCGTTGTCTCCCACGACATGCGCGACGCCGCTGCGCTGGGAATGGACCGACGCGCCGCCGAGTTCCTCGAACGTCACGTCCTCATGTGTCACCTGTTTCACCACGTCGGGGCCGGTGATGAACATATAACTGGTGTTATTGACCATGAAGATGAAATCGGTGAGGGCCGGGCTATAAACCGCGCCGCCCGCGCAGGGCCCCATGATGACGCTGATTTGAGGCACGACGCCGCTGGCCATGGTGTTACGCAGGAAAATATCGGCGTAGCCGCCGAGGCTGTCCACGCCTTCCTGAATACGCGCGCCGCCGCTGTCGTTGAGGCCAATGACCGGCGCGCCGGTCTTCATGGCCATGTCCATCACCTTGCAGATCTTCTGGGCGTGGATTTCGCTCAGGCTGCCGCCCATGACGGTGAAGTCCTGCGAGAAGACGTAGACGAGGCGGCCGTTGATGGTACCCCAGCCAGTTACCGCGCTGTCACCAAGCTGGCGCAGCTTGTCGAGGCCGAAATTGCCGGATCGGTGCTGAACGAAGGCGTCCAGTTCACGGAAGCTGCCAGGGTCGAGCAGCAGGTCGAGGCGTTCGCGGGCCGTGCCGCGCCCGCTGTCGTGCTGGCGCTTGATGCGCTCGGCCCCGCCTCCCTGCCGGCTTTCCTCGCGCATGGCGCGCAACCGCGTGAGCTTGTGCTCGACCGTCATGGCCTTCCCCTCTCCCCGTCTTGCCTGCGTTCACGTGGCAAAAGTGAGCGACATTATACCATGCAGGGCGAAGCACGTTGGGCGACCTTTCGGGTTCATCAGGGCAACCGAATCAAATCAATCACAAAGGCACAAAGACACAAAGGCCCGAAGAACAGATGGAGACCCGGCATTCAAGCGCCCGAAGCACGAGCGCGCTAGTGGATGCTTTCCGCCTGAGCCTCGCTTTGGCGCCCGTTCTCACGCGCCTCGTGAGTAAGCCGTTCAGGTGATACGGAAGCGCGGAAATAGGCCGGGTGCGGGGTTTGACTATGGCGCTTGAGTCGCCTCGGCGGCCTGCGCCACCACCACCGTCACGTCGGCTGGGAGCACCGTGACCGAAGCGCCGGTCGCGTCGGGCGGGAGGATGACGTTGAGCGAGGCGCGGTATGTACCCGGCGTCGTGAAAGCGCTCACATCGGCTATCACCTGCACATCGGCGGCGGTCAGCGCATCCAGGACGGGCTGCGAACCGGTGATAACCAGAGCTACCTGTTCCGGGTCGGCCGTGTAGGTCAGGCCTTCGCGCCGGCCGGCCAGTTCAACCGGCACATCATCGAACTGCTCGTTGCCGGTTTGCGCCTCAACGCCCACTGTGACGGTGATGTTCGACTGCGACACGGGCACCACCAGATCGGAGACCAGCTCGATGGGCACGACTACCTCGAAGTCCGCATTCTGGCTGGACAGGTCAA